>JAJPXW010000303.1:0-1074 GCA_021205255.1 Burkholderiales bacterium | reverse complement strand
TTCCTAGGCCGAAAAAAGACAAGAAGGAATGGTCATTAGCGCATGCAGGTAATTGGCAGAAGTCAGTGTTTTCTTCGGCAAGGCAAGCGGAGGGTACGGAATTCATGACTAAAAGAGCAAAACCCACGACAAAGGATTGCGTTAATGTCTGAAGTTGTCTTTTCATACCGTGCCTACCTCCTTTAACTAGAACCCCTACACCTACAATGTTGGAATTTTGAAGCAATGAAACTCAATATTTGAACATTGCCAACAGGTATACATTATTGTCCATGAAAATGATTTAAAGGACAGATTTCAAAAACATTTTTTGATTTTGAGGGAGATCTAGGAGGGTTATTAGATCTTACACGAGAACATTTTGATTCTCACGATCTCTGGACCAAATTTTTCTTCCGTAGTTAGATTACATGTTTATAGAGCTAGTCTTCATACTCTGGTGAATTAATATCTGATCCCTATTTAACCAGAAAAATCTGAAGTAAGAATCAGAAAATCTGAAAGAGTAAGAAATGCGAGGTAAGGATTAAGAAAATTTTTCCAAAGTCGAATTGAGAACTGTCTACCCAAAAACTTTTCGTACTTTCTCTTTTTAACACCCCTCTCTGTATGATGTGCGACTTTTTCAACGAGTAAAGGAGATGTCAATGGATAGTCGCATCACAAGCGCAGTTTTATCAGCAGTTTGTGCGCTCTGGGTTGCCCTATCAGGGGTTGCTGATGCTCAAACGGAAAATTTCAATGAAGAAGACAGCAAACCTGTTCTTGGCGTAATTATCCCTGGTAAAACCACTCTTTCGGACTTCGAAGAAGTTTTAACCAGTAAAGGTTGTCACTTTTCTGAGGGACAGCCAGAGAAAGATGGGCTAGGAAGTGAAATAACTATTTCGAATAGTTGCTTTGATCTTCCAGGAAAGCCTATTGTCCATGCTGGATGTGACAAACAAGGTGTAGTCAGCATGTTGAAAATTGAGTGGACCTCCGATGAAGACGCTTCGCTTTAAAACCGCTACTAGATGCCTTTAGAGAATTAATATGTACGGCCTGAGTGGACAAAGAAAGTGGACGAATTGA
>JAJPXW010000050.1 GCA_021205255.1 Burkholderiales bacterium | reverse complement strand
TAAATTTTCAGTTAAGAAAAGTTACCCATTTAGGGGAAGAAAAGTTAATATTTACAAACTGAAGAGAAACTTAATTTCCGACTATTAGCAAGAATACTTAGCAATCTTCTGATACAAATTTACGAAATATTTTAGCCAAGTCAGTAAATCTTCCTGCAATTTTCCCAACAAGGGTAATTCCATGACCATTTGGGCCTTGGCAAAAGTTCCTCGTAAGAGCATTGTTTAAAATCTCTTTTTTCAATTGTTCGCATTGCGTAGATAATGGAATCTCTCAATCTTCTCCACCTTTCTTCCAGAGAAAAGGAAATCCTGGAATATATAGCCTTTAAATTCGTAAAGTACGATAAAAATTCTTACTCCGGATATGGGTATGGATATAGTTATGGTTATGACTATAGCTACGGTTACGGGCGAAAGAGATTCTCAGATAAGGAGTTGGAGAACGCCTTCAGACTTTTTGATTCCTATGGCTGGTTCGTTCCAATTTACGACTATTCAAAGAAAGGCGAACTCGATAGAGGCGGTCTTTATCTACACCCAATTATCTGGCTTGACCTACTAAAGCGATCTAAAAATAGCCAGTACTTAAAACTTCAGTCTAGCTGGGGGGATTACGACATCAAAACCATGCGTTCTCTTCTTGGTGAGAAGAAGGATAGCTATCCTTTTGCCGCTGCTCATTGCCTGGAATACGAAAGCAAAATTCCTTTGGCCACTTATCTTATGTGGAGTTTCTTCACAGAAGGTTGGGGAAGGGATTGGCTGCAAGGTTTCGAAGGATATGACAGATATGAACTGGATTGGCAAATATTCCAATTTTCCTATATAGGGAAAATAGCATCCGCCAATAGCTTCCTCTATTACAGGCAGCCGGAAGTTAATACCTTTCTTCAATATTCATCCCGACTTTTAGAGGAAGAGGACCAGGCACAACTTGAAGATAGTTTTAGACTTAACTGGACTTTTGTTGCAATTGGTTCGGCTCAGAATGCTTTGGAGGAATGCCATGAAGACACGGATGCCACGTCCTGGCTCCTAGCAGCGGGTCTATTGCGACAGCAAGATTATAAAAAAGCCTATCAATGCGCTAGAAGCGCTTCTCGACAGAAATCCTGGGCTTCCGGTTATCGCAGCGCCCTCGAAGATTTAATTTATGGGCTGTGCCTCTACCATAACCGTGGAACGCCAATGGCCGATAAGAAAATTAAGGAGCTAAACGGCTATTTCCACTTGCTGGTTTCACAAAATAAAGGCTCCATTGGATTTGAAACGTCAATGCATGCCTGTTCCATTCTCTTATCGAGACTATGCCTGAAATCAGTGACGAGTAAAGAATTTCAGGTGGTGTGGAACCACTTTGTCAGAGATGTTAAAGCTACCGACCGGCTCATTTTCTTTGGTCTTCTGATAGGATATTTGGGCGTTGAGGAGGCGATTACTACAGTAGAGTCGCTAAGCAGCAAGTTGCCAAATACCACCGATCTTATCGACTCGGAACTCTATGGCATTAGAAGGCATTTGGCTGAAGTAGAAGGCAAGGAACCGGAAGAGCCTGGGGAGGAAGAAGAAAAAAATCTATATCTCCCAATTATCAACAATATCGTAGTGAAGAAAGACTATGAGATCGCCATTAATCAACTTAACAGTTTAATGAGAGGTGCTCCTAAGTCTGCAAATGCCAGAGTCATCTATTTACTTGACAATGGATGGGGAATTTCGCTACGCCAGCAGAAATATGGTCGAAATGGCTGGGGCGCTTTCTATTCGTTAGCCTTTAAGACGTTTACGCAAGGCACGCAATTTATGGACGACGTTGATCGCCAAATCGCTGCGATTATGAATACGCCAAACATGCCAAATAGGGAGCTGGAAATCATTAAGAAACTAATTGGCAGTGACAGAGTCTATAGCCTCTATGACCCGGACACCAGAATTACCATTGAAGAGGTCAAATTCGAGCTATCGACAAAAACAAATCCAGACCAGTCCTATACGTTTGTTTCAAACATCCCAGTGCTGAGTGCCAATCTTATTAATGAGATCCCGAAAAATAATGCGGTTTGGTGGAATGTCGGTAATACCTATTACCAGAAAGACAACAATGTGATAAAGATTTGTCAGCTTTCCGATGAACAAAGGCAGATGGCCGACATTCTTCTAAGAGTGCCCAATTATCCGAAGTCGGTAAGGAAAGACCTCACTCAAATTCTTGAATCGGTTAGCCGCACCACAACTGTGATGTCGGATCTACTTAAAGATTCGGAAAACTTGCCAGTTATTCAAGGACTGACGCAGCTCACTATAAGAATTGAACCGGATGAAGACTTGTTCGATGTCAAAGCCGTGCTTTACCTTGCTGAGAACGAGGAAGTATCCCATAAGCCTGGTGTTGGTTTAAGCACCATAGCGACAGTAGTCAACGGCAAAAGCGTAAAGATAGAAAGAGACCTGAAGAAGGAAAAAGAGAACTACGATAAATTCGTGGCAGCGGCCGAACCTTTTAGTTCTTGGCAATATGAGGACGGTAGCTGGCAACTTGAACTTCCTGAAATGCTGGAGATGTTGGAAGTCATCAGGCAATTAGGCGACGCCGTCCGTGTCGAATGGCCCGAAGGGGTCGAATATAAAGTTACTAGACCAGTTCAAAGCTTTGGCAACTTCTCGCTCAACTTACGTGGCACTAACTTTTGGTTCGACTTCAATGGGAAATTAAAGATCGACAAAGACACTGAACTAAAGATGGGCGATATTCTCGACCGTATTAGGGAAGCTAAAGGCAGATTCATCAAGCTGGAAGGCAACGAATTCATCGCGCTTAACCAAAAACTGATGAAGCAGCTTAAAACCCTTGAAGAAATTTCCAGTAGAAAAGGCAATAGCAGGTCGATATCTCGCTATGGCGTAGGCTTTCTGAAAGAACTGGAGGAAGAGGGAGTAACAATAGAATCCGATGGAGAGTACGAAGGACTAATTGACCGTATCGAAAAAGCCTCGGATCTCGTCGTGGATATTCCAAAGACTTTTGTTGGCCAGCTTAGAAATTATCAAGAAGAAGGTTTTGAATGGATGTCCAAGCTTGCTTCCTGGGAAGCTGGTGGCATTCTCGCCGACGATATGGGACTCGGTAAGACAGTTCAAGCCATTGCGCTACTAGGCGCCAAAAAGCAAGATGGTCCAAGTTTAGTCGTATGTCCCTCATCAGTTCTTATTAATTGGAAAAACGAATTAGCTAAATTTGACCCGTCCTTAAATGTCCGCTTATTTAATAAAGAGGATAGAAAAGCAGTACTACAAGAAGCCAAAGCTGGTGATGTCGTGCTTTCGACCTATGGAGTTATAAATACGGAAAGCGAACATGTCGCCAAGGTCAATTGGAACGTGGTCATTCTGGATGAAGCCCATTCAATTAAAAATAAGGCGACGCAGATTTCCAAGGCAGTTAAGCAGATAAAGGCAAAATCCAGATTTTTAATGACCGGCACGCCAATCCAGAACCATCTTGGCGAGATTTGGAATCTATTCGACTATGCGAATCCGGGGCTTTTAGGATCTTTTAACTCTTTTGCCGAACGCTTTATTTATCCGATTCAAAAAGCTAAGGACGCCAATGGCAAAGAAGCCCAGTTGCGCCTAAAGAAACTTATTTCTCCTTTCATGCTCAGAAGAACTAAGCAGGAAGTCGAACAGGAGCTTCCTCCTCGCACTGAAATTGAAATGAAGATACCTCTTTCTAAAGAAGAGCAGGCGCTCTATGACAAACTGCGCCAGGAAGCGTACGACGATATTAACTATAACGCTCAAAATTCAGCCATTTCAATTCTTGCGCACTTGACTAAGCTCAGGCAGGCTGCTTGCCATCCCGAGCTAGTCGATCCCAAGTTGCAAATTGGTTCTTCAAAAACTGATGCTTTTTTAGGTCTGGCTCAGAGACTTATTTCGGAAGGCCATAGAGCTTTAGTGTTTAGTCAATTTACTTCCCATCTAGCTTTAATCAGACGAGAGCTCGATGCTCTAGGAATTCCTTACCTTTATATGGATGGAAGCTTTTCTTCTACTGAACGGGATAAGTTGAAAAAAGAGTTCCAGGAAGGGAGTACTCCATTATTCCTAATTAGCCTCAAAGCCGGTGGTATAGGCATGAATTTAACAGCTGCCGATTACGTCATCCATCTTGACCCATGGTGGAATCCGGCAATTGAGGATCAGGCAAGCGATAGAGCTCATAGAATAGGGCAGGAAAAGCCAGTGCATATCTATAAACTCATTGCTGAAGGCACCATAGAAGAGAAGATCCTGACCGTGCATAAGGATAAAAAATCTCTTTCCGATGCATTATTGGAAGGCAGCGATTTATCTGCCCGGTTCTCTAAGCAGGAGATCCTAGACATTCTCAAGGATTCGGAATCCTTTAGAAATTAGTGCCGTCTCTTTTTGAAGTTCTCATGCAGCTAGCCCAGTCACCCACATTAGGTTGACTGGGCTACATATACGTAGAATTTGTAATCGAAAAATCACCCAAGCTCAATAATTTCGATGAAAACCGCTTACGGGGATAAAGCCAAATTCAGAACTTAGGATGCTTCGGATTCCAGTAATGGAGAAGTCTATACGTCATAAAATATTTAGCCACTTAACACAAACAGGTTAAAAAGTTAGAAGTCTTGCCCCTTTTAGTTGAGTGTATATTACAGACGTTGAATGTAAGAATTTGTAAACAATTCTTAGAAAATCTCGTTGTTCAGTATATGGAAAACCATAATATTCAACAACTTATTCATTAGACCCATCCACCCTCAGAAAACCCGCTAATTTCGCCACTCTCGGGCTTCCGTAGCATTTCCCACCTTATAAAACTGATAACATTAGAAACCGTGAGAAAGCCTGTTCCAACAGGTTTTCCTGAGCCGTCCAGGCATTCGAAAATTATTTTTTAGGTTTTAAGAATGAACAAATCAGAATTGATTGAAGCCGTGGCTTCGGATTGTGATATTTCGAAGGCTGCCGCACAACGGGCGGTGGATTCAACTCTCGAAACCATCACTCAAGCTCTCGCCGACGGTGAAGATGTCACGTTGGTTGGCTTCGGAACGTTTAGCGTCGCCGAAAGGGCTGAAAGTAAGGGTCTCAATGCACAGACGAAACAAGCTATCACCATTCCAGCGACCAAGGCTCCTAAATTCAAGGCTGGGAAACTTCTTAAGCAGGCCGTGAAGTAATTTTTACGGTGAGCGACTCAGGAAGAAACATAACGGTTTCCTCCAAGGTTGAAAGAGAACAAGGGCAGGGGTCAATTTCGACCCCTTGCTCTTTTTATTTTTAGTTTCTATGCTTGCTCCTTCACACTTTTTTGTAAATTTTTATTCGATGTGGGAAATAAAGTCGAATATCTATTTGCCTAACTCAAAAAATAAGGTAGAATTCACCCTCGTTCTGAGTAAAGCGGGTGCTTAGCTCAGTTGGTAGAGCGGCGCCCTTACAAGGCGTAGGTCAGGAGTTCGAGCCTCTTAGCACCCACCAGCAATTCTCAGAAATGGAGTGGTAGTTCAGTTGGTTAGAATGCCGGCCTGTCACGCCGGAGGTCGCGGGTTCAAGTCCCGTCCACTCCGCCAACTCCCTAATTTTCCCAGCACTTTTAGCTTTTATTAATTGCCATTGCGATGGCAAGCTTCTATCTACCCAATGGCTGCAGAAAAGTAGGAGATCTAGTAAAGAGTTGCGCAATCGGCGTAGTTAGCCACTGATCGTTCAGTCCAGTTTGCAACCAACTTTTTTCTTCTGGCTTAGCAATTAAAAGCATGTTGGAAGTATCTATTGTGAATTCTTCCACAATGCCTTGTAGAGTAACCGTATCGGCATCTGCCAATAAAGCCCACTGCAGGTCGTTTTCATTGGTATTGGTGCAGACAACGTAATTACGCTTGGCCAATCTAGCTAGGATGTGATCAACTGCTTCTGGAAAACTTCCAATAGATTCAGCTAACACTACGTCCGAAACACTAGGTTGTCCAGTTTTCTTAGCGAATAGAAGCTCTCTAACTAAAGCAACTGCAGAAAGCATTTCGTTACCGGGTTTCCCAAAGTCGGCAAAACGAGTTGCCCTCAACATTGGAAGAGAAGCTGTAATTGCGGCTCCCGCTAGAATCAGAATCCAGTTTATATAGGTCCACGAAAGCAGTACTGGAATTGCGGCAAAGGCTCCATATACGGTTGCGTACGAACCTCTTAACACATAAATACTGAAAACAAATTTAAAGAGAGCCATCACCACGCCGACAGCCATACCGGCTAATAAGGCATCACCCCAAAACA
This sequence comes from Burkholderiales bacterium, assembly GCA_021205255.1. Taxonomy (GTDB): domain Bacteria; phylum Pseudomonadota; class Gammaproteobacteria; order Burkholderiales; family Burkholderiaceae_F; genus JAJPXW01. Next base: position 1,608 of record JAJPXW010000050.1, on the reverse strand, counting down.
CCCGGCAATTCGGAACATATTTATAAACTAGGCTAAAAACAAAGCCTTGTAGAATCACCTGAATGACCGGGAACACGAATTTACCAACTTCGGATAGATGTCCAGTCGATGCCATTGCAGTAACGTAAGAAGTAGCTGAAAGGCTAAGTACGACTGCTATTGGCCCTAAAGTCAACAATGCCCAGTAAAGCAGGAACCTTCTTACCCAAGGACGCAGGTGATCGACATTAAAGGTATTGTTTAGCGCCTCATCAATTGTGGCAATGCACAACAGGGTAGTCACTGCCAAGCCAACTACGCCAAATACAGTCAATCCGGCTGCTTTTTCGGCGAAATCTTTCATATAGCCAATAATTTGGGTGCTATAGGCATGAGGCAGTAAAGTAGAAAACAAAAAGGACTCGAAATCGTCCCTGTACTGGGCAAATCCAGGGAAAGCGGCAAAGGCAGCGGTTACCACAGCTACAGCTGGCACAATGGCCAAAAGGGAAGTCAACGTAAGGGAGGAGGCGACTTGCTTAAGTTGTGCTTTCTGGACACGTTCCATTACGAACTTGTAGAGTTGAACAAGTTTCGAATGCTGTTTTAATTGCTCTTGCAGTTGCTGTTGTATTCCTGCCGCTTTAGTCTTCGCCTTCACCTTTAACTTGAACATCACCGCCTCCCAATCGCTAGCATTCCACTACGCAGACTGCTAGGCCGCCAAGACTAGTCTCCTTATATTTAGAGCGCATATCCTTGCCAGTTTCAAGCATAGTCCTCACAACTTGGTCCAAACTGACAAAATGAGTAACGTCGCCCTGCATGGCTAAACGCACGGAAATCACTGACTTCACGGCCGCTACTGCATTTCTTTCAATGCAAGGAATTTGAACTTGACCGGCAACAGGATCGCATGTCAATCCTAAATTATGTTCCATAGCAATTTCAGCCGCATTTTCTATTTGTTCTGGGGTAGCGCCTAAAGCTTCCGCCAAGCCTCCAGCGGCCATTGAACAAGCGACTCCTACTTCGCCTTGACAGCCTACCTCTGCTCCTGAAATAGATGCGTTCTTCTTATAAAGGGCACCGATTGCTCCAGCAGTTAATAGAAAATTCCTTCTGCCTTCAATAGTGGCATGAGGAATAAGATCCATGTAGTACTTAAGCACTGCAGGAAGGATTCCCGCGGCGCCATTTGTCGGAGCTGTCACAACGCGACCTCCGGCCGCATTCTCCTCGCTAACGGCAAATGCAAAAATATTGATCCAGTCGACTACTTGCAAGGGATCTTGCTCAATAGGCAAGAGATTCTTTTGGAGTCTGTCGAAAAGTGCTTTGGCACGCCTTTTAACCTTATATGGGCCAGGTAGTACTCCACCTTGCGAAACGCCGCGCTCAATGCAGCTATTCATGATGTCCCAGATATGGTCGAGGTCTTTGTTGATTTCTTCGTCAGTACGAAATGCTCGTTCATTAGCACGGACGATTTCCGAAATCCTTTTTCCAGTCTTTGAGCAGAACTGTATAAGTTCGTGGCCGGAAGCAAAAGAATAGGGCAATTTTGGATTAGTCGGCTGAATACTATAGCGATTGCGGTGAGTTGTCGCTTGGGCTTCTTCCTCAGTC
>JAJPXW010000353.1 GCA_021205255.1 Burkholderiales bacterium | reverse complement strand
TGGCAGCACAGGGGACTATAAGCCAATGAGCTATCTCAATAAGGAAACTGGCAAGTACGAAGGTTTCGATGCTGAAATGGCTGAATCCCTGGCAAAATACCTTGGCGTGAAGCTTGAATATGTACCGACTACATGGAAGACGCTCCAGCAAGATACGATGGACGATAAGTTCGATGTCGGCATTTGCGGAATCACCGTTACTCCTGCTAGACAGGAAGTCATGAACATGTCGGACGGTTATTTAACTTTCGGAAAGACAATTCTCGTCAATAAGGCTAAAGCCGATCAGTTCAAGACGTTAGAAGACGTTAATAAGCCAGAAGTCGTAGTGATGTATAACCCAGGCGGTACTAACGAAAAGTTCGCTAAGGAGATGACACCGAACGCCAAGCTGACAATGCATGAGCAAAATGCAGAGATTCCAGGATTGGTTGGCGAAGGCAAAGCCGATGTCATGATTACTGAAACTATGGAAGCTCGCAGATACGTCAAAGACAACCCAAACGTTGCGGCTCCATTAGTAGATCAGCCATTTACTGAAAATCATTTTGGCGTTCTGATGAACAAAAATTATCCAAAGCTTTTGGAAGCGGTTAACGACTGGATGAAACAGATCAAGTCAGACGGCCAAATGGAGAAATGGGAAAACGAATATATTAAGTAAGCGCTGACTTACAATATTAACAAAGCCTCCTAAGCGGAGGCTTTATGTTGGTCTTAGTTTAGTTTGAGTGCGAATTCATTAAGATATTGGCCTATTGCAATCTAAAAGTGTCTCTATTTGTTATTGTCATCATCTTCTTGCTGATCTTGGTTATAAACGACCGCTAGGCCACAGACCATAGCGACAGCGCTAACGATAATTAAAACCACCCACCAACCACTCATTTGCTGCTCCTAAGGAATTGAGTTCCTTTTCCTTTCTTCTCCCCCTATTGTTTAGATCACTAAGCCATTTTGACTCTAGGCCCCTGCTTGAGTCTGATGGATAATCCAATCGGCAATAAGTTTAGATATAGGTTCAACGAGATTTGTGAAAAGGTGGTCTGCGCCCGGAATTAAATGAAGTTCCGAACCCTCCATTACTTCGTGGAACCGTTCCGCATAAGTAAATGGAACTCCAGTGTCCTGCAAACCTTGCACAATTAAGGTCTTGCCTTTGTATTTAGCCGCTGTTTCGTAAATTGGTAGAAAGAGAAAGTTTTCTACAAATTCTCGTCCCACCGTAAAATCTCCATCCTCGGTCTTTAGAAGAATAGTGGCAGGGGGATGCCAAGGATCAAATATTGTGCCCCATAAATTACCCCTAAGGCACGAATCCCGCATGGAAGCAGCTGGCGCCATTAATACGGCCTGGGATACACACGGTACGTTTATTCTGCCGGCAGTCATTGCTGCAACTAGTCCACCGAAAGAATGGCCTAACAGCGTTATTCCGCGCATGCCTTTCTGAGAAACTGCCCAACCAAGTACTTCTACAGCATCCTGAAGTTCCTTGTCAGGAGTCATGTTCTCGAATTTCCCATCGCTCTTCCCATGTCCATCGAAGTCAAAATACAGAGACGCTATTTCAGCTTCGGAAAGTCTTTCCGTTATGGGACCGTACCAGTCCAAACAGCTCATATCCGCGCCGAATCCATGCATGAAAATAACTACATGCTCTGGCGCTTCGACAGGTGTGATTAGTTTGCAGGCGAGATTGCCTGAACTTCCTTTAATTGTGAATTCTGTAGTGGTCATAAGTGCAATAAAGGCTGGATTAATCCAGCCTTTAGGTTACCTCAATTAATGATTATCTGTGTTTCTTTATCTTACGGGAAACGAAGTAAGTAAAGAAAACAGGAATGAAAAATATTGAAATGAAAGTAGCCGCAAGCATTCCACCAAGGACACCCGTTCCCATTGATTGCCTAGCGGCCGCTCCTGCTCCAGTTGCCGTTGCTAGTGGTATCACGCCAAGAATGAAGGCCATGGATGTCATGACGATAGGTCTCAGACGCAAGCTAGAGGCTTCAAGAGCCGCTTCGAGGACACCTTTGCCCTCCTCCATTAACTGGGAAGCAAATTCCACGATAAGAATAGCATTCTTTGCGGCCAAGCCGACTAAAACTAGCAAACCGATTTGGAAGTAAATGTCGTTGTTGAATCCTCGGAAATAGGTTGCGATTAAAGCTCCTAACACTGAATAAGGAACTGCCATGACCACGGCTAGAGGCAAGGACCAGCGGTCAAACTGCGCCGCTAGAATCAAGAACACAATGATCATGCCAAAGGCAAAAGCAAGAGCAGAGGAGCTGCCGATACGCTTTTCCTGGTAAGCCTGACCAACCCACTGCAAGTGGAAGCCACTTGGCAATGTCTCATACGCAAGATTCTCAACAGTTTTGATAAGGTCGCCAGTACTGTAGCCCTGATTGGCTTGTATGTTTAAGAGAGCCCCAATAAATCCATTAATTCTCTTTAGGGATTCCGGTCCTGAAACCCTCGTAACTTTAATGAGGGTGGAAAGTGGAATCATTTGGTTCGAGCTCGACCTAACATATAGTTCGCCTAGCGACTGAGGAGTCATGCGATAAGGTGCCTCGGCTTGCAAGTACACACGGTAAATCTTGCCGTTTCGCGTAAAGTCATTTACATACTTGCCTCCCATGAAATAGGAAAGAGTGTTGTAAATATCACTTATTGGCACTCCCATGGCCGTCGCTTTTACAGTATCCACATCGACATACAGTTGAGGCGCATCGGCCTGAAGCATGGTTCTTGCAGTTTGCACTGCCGGTAATTGCAGCAACTGATTAATGAACTCGGTAGCAACCTCTTGCACAACTAGTGCATCCGAAGTATCCCTGGATTGCAAGTAAAAGTCCAGACCGCCGGATTGACCTAAACCTTGAATAGGAGGTGGATTAAGGGCCTGCCCCATGGCAACTGTGCTTTCGTTGAGCAACGACTGGATCTGGTGCCGTATTTGTTCAGCACTTTCTTCTCTATCCTTCCAATTAGCCAACTGCACTACTAGAGTAGCGGCATTGGATTTTGTGTCGTTGCCAACCGTGTCATTGGCCACGAGGGAAGTAGTACTAACTACTCCGTCGAGTTTCCTGACACTTTCGCTTAGCGTTTCAACGTAGTCGCCTGTTCGCCCTAACGATGCAGATGCAGGTAATTGGACCGATACACGCAGTACACCCTGGTCTTCACGCGGTACAAACGAAGTAGGTGTTATTTCGAGGAAGTGCCAGCACCCAACACAGGCTGCAATGAAGGTTATTGCTGCAAACCAACGGTACTTAAGATTAATCCGTACAGCACCAACGAAGAAATTTCTAAACGAGTTGAAACCTTTATTGAAAAGCACAAAAGGTTTTAGAGGTTTGTCGTTATGCTTCAAGAGAATGGCACAAAGAGCCGGAGTCAGCGTTAATGCCACGAATCCGGAAAGCACAACGGAAATGCCAATAGTCACAGCGAATTGTCGATAGAGTTCTCCAGTTATTCCGCCAAGGAAAGCAACCGGCGTGAAAACAGTCGACAGGACTAGCACAATGGAAATCAATGCCGTTCCTACCTCTTTCATGGCTTTCTGGCTAGCTTCATAAGGACCGAGGTGCTCCGTAGCCATTATGCGCTCTATGTTTTCAATGACCACAATGGCATCGTCGACAACGATACCAATAGCAAGAGTCATTGCAAAAAGAGTAAGTGTGTTAATACTGAAATTTAGGATGTAGAGGCCGGCTAGCGTTCCTATAAGGGAGACCGGAACAGCGAGCATAGGCACTATCGTTGCACGCCAGCTTTGCAGGAACACATACATCACTATCAACACAAGGATGATGGCTTCGATGAGAGTCCGTATAACTTCTTCGAGAGCAGCTTCCACAAACACTGAATTATCATCGGTAATTGAGTAGCCGACGTTATCGGGGAACTCCTTTGACATTGTCTCGAGAGCAGCTTTAACTTCTTCAGCCGTCTTCAGGGCATTGGCTCCAGGCTGCAAATAAACGGCAACTGTTACGCTGTCAAAGTCTTTAAAGCGGTTAAATGCCTCAAAAGTACGGTTTGAAACTTCGGTTGTCCCTACATCGCCAATCCTGACCGTTCCATCTGCACCATTGGAGCGAAGAATAATCTGGGCAAATTCTTCAGGCGCAAGCAGCTGGCCTTTGGAGCGGATGGTGTAACTTAATTGCTGGTCGCCACTGACAGGAGGTATTCCAACTTTACCTGTGGCGTACTGCATATTCTGCTGATTTATAGCGTCTTCGACATCTAGTGCAGTTAGCCCAAGCTGCGCCATTTTCTTCGGATTTAACCATACTCGCATGGCGCTTTGGGAGTTGCCATACACGTCTACGTCTCCGACTCCTGGGAGACGTTTAAGGTCATCTACAACGTTAAGGTTAACGAAGTCGGCCAGCTGAACGGAGTTCAGCTCTCTAGTAGGGGAATAGAAAGGCGCAAGCAGAAGAGTGTTTTCGTTTCTCTTTCTAGCTACCACACCGTCCTGCCTTACTGCATCAGGAAGCCTTCTTTCAGCTGCTCTTACACGATTGTTAATTTCGAGCATGGCATCATTTGGATTTGTGCCGACTTCAAAAGTACACACAATACGAACCATGCCATTGGAACGCAGACTGGATTCGTAATAAAGAAGGTTCTCTACTCCAGAGAGCTGGTCCTCGATTGGAGCGGCTACCGTACGGGATAAAGTTTCCGCATCGGCGCCGTCGTAAGTAGTTGATACAACAACCGTAGGAGGCGTAATGTTAGGGTATTGGCCAATTGGTAAAACATTTCCGGCTAATAAACCTGCAATCACAATAATGATTGACATCACCGACGCAAAGATAGGTCGCCGGATACAAAATTGAGAAAGCATAATTCAGACCTGCCTTGGATTATGTTCAGACGGACTCAGCGTTTTCTTTTTCTTGATTGACGGTAACTGGCGCTTTGTCTTTTAGTCTTTGAATATTCGTGACGATTACTTGGTCTCCGTCCTTCAGACCACCAGTAATGATCCAGTCGGTGTCGAGCCATTGCCCCACCTTAACGGGAGTAGCTCTGGCTTTCCCATCTCTAAGGACGTACACAGAGTAAGTGCCGTCAGGTAGCTGCCGGACGGCCGTCTGCGGAACAAGGTACACGTTGTCCTGATTTCCCAAAGTCAACCTTACCGTAACGAACTGGCCTGGAAAGACTCCTTTTGTGTCATCCAATGTGGCACTTAGAGATCTTGTTCCAGTAGTGGGATCAATTTGAGTTGCGGTGAAATTTATCTTGGCTTTAACTGGCTTGTCGAATTTCTCGCCTACAAGTTCAACTGGAGAGTCCGCTGTAACTCTATAGCCAGCTAGATCGTTTTCACTTAATGAAAATCTGACTTTCATATCCCTTTTCTGAGTAACGTCAGTTAGTTGGGTCTGATTAGCAGTAACTAACGTTCCAGGATTGATAAGCGCACGACCAGCAATTCCATCCACCGGAGATCGAACCTGGGTATAGTCGAGCGTAATCTTGGCTTCCTGTTCCTGCGCACGAGCGGCATCTAAGTTGGCTTGACAAGTCTTAAGTTCCGTTATGGCATCCGTATATTCCTTTTGGCTAACGGCTTTTGCCTTGTTTAAGTCAGCGTATCTTTTAGCTTCCCGCTCGGCTTTTTCCAGAGCGACTTCCGCTTGTAGCGTAGCAGCTTGGGCGCTTTGATAGGCAGCGGCAAAAGGAGCCGGATCGATGGTAAACAGCACATCGCCTTTCTTTACGTGAGTCCCTTCTTCGTAATTACGTTGAAGAACTGGACCTGTAACTTGTGGGTGAATTAATACGGCCTTATTTCCTTCAGTTTGTCCAAATACATCAATCCAATATGGTTCGGTTGTTGGATGCACGGTGAGTGTATGGACAGGAATGGAATAGTCACGAACTGCAGTTTCTTGCTTTTGTTCGCAACCGGACAGAAATCCAAAACTTAAGGCAATTGCAATGATCAGGCCTAGTTTTTTAATGCTATCCATATTCTTGTTAACTTATTTGCGCAAATCAGAATACAAAGTATAAACGTCAGGTCTTTTCTCCCCTTAATTCTTTAAGGTAAGAAAGCGAAAAGGCAATGCGTTTTTAATCATTTGTTACACGACTAGGGTAAATGACGATATGCGCAACTTTAAATTGATACAGATAGTCTTAGAGGCGGAGACTTCTAGGTAGTAATTCTGACAATTTTTTGTTGGGGTTAGTACGGATTTAGATTTGATTAAAAATATCGCACCGAATCAATCCATCTAAAAACCGAATGACCACAAAAATAAAATATAGGAGTTGAAGCGGGTTTACTGAATGAGAAGAATACCTCCAACTACCCAGAAAAGCAGGAAAAGAGTGTCTAAGGTCATAAGAATAATTAAGGTCCAACCCACTTCCTTTAGTTTTCCAAGCGAAGTTTTAAGTCCTAAGGCAGCGATGGAAATCAAGATAAAGAGCCTGGAAATTTCGCCGAGGATTTCTGAAATCGAACTCGGAATAAGGCCGGTGGCGTTGAGGGCAGCCAAAATTATGAAGGCCACAAGAAAGGTAGGGATGTTCTTATACCAGGGCTTGGCTTTTTCTTCCTCTTCGCGATGCTTCTTCGAAGCAAATGTGAACATGAAAAGAATAAGCATTGGAATGAGCATTGCAACTCTGAGCATCTTTGTCATGCTTGCGATTTGCAGCGCATCCGGACCTATCATGGCACCGGCGCCAACCACTTGAGCCACGTCGTGAATTGTGCCGCCTAGGAATAGGCCGCTAGAATTCTGATCAAAGCCAAATATCCCGCAAAGGCTTGGATAAATAATCATGGCGACAGTTGAAAGCGCTGTGACTGTCACTACGATTGCTAACAGAGCTTGCTCTCGCAATTGCTTCCTATTCATAGTCGCCGCTAATGCAATAGCGGCTGATGCGCCACAGATAGCCGTAGAGGCAGCTGCTAAAGTGGCTTCGGCAACTGGAGACTTGAAGTACTTATTAATGAGAAAGCCAAAGAGAACCGTGGCAAAAACTCCTCCCACGATAATTAAAAGCACTCCAGGAGAGAGCAGACTGAGTTGATCAGCGGTAATGCGTGCGCCTAAAAGAGCCACACCTATTCTTAATACAGTTGTTGAACAAAACTGAATTCCGCCAAGCGTTCGCTTGTCTTCGGAAAGGAAATGGAAAGCCATACCAAAAAGCAAAGCGAAAAGTACAGCTGGACCGCCATATTTTTCCGAAATGAACATAGAAGCCGCACCGATAATGATGGCCATTAACGTGCCACGCCAAACTGCTTTACACCATATTTGCCAGTTGTGCATATGTCCACCGAAGCTAGTTTTTGTTCAACAAAAGAAAAAATAGCTTTTCAAAAGCCGAAGATTTTCCGCATTGATTTGGAGAGTAAGGATACAAAAGCCATTGCTGTTCGATTTTGGACTTGCCTAAAATCGAGCCAACAGCAATGGCTTAACGAAGTGGATGTCTCTTTTCTCTATTAGTGAAATATCAGAGGAAGAAGACGAAAGTTCTCTTAACTTTAAGTTTCGATAGGAGCTGTGTTTTTCTTTAACCAAGCTAAAGTGCTTTGGTCTTTTTCCAAATAAGGGCTAAGCCTCTCGTAAACCATTTGATGGTAGGCGTTTAGCCATTGGATTTCATCGGCCATTAACTCTTTTATTAATACGGCTTTCAATTCAATTGGGCAAAGCGTAAGAGCCTCAAAACCCAGAAATTCTCCAAATTCCGAACTAGCTTTGGAAACTGTGGCAAGAAGATTTTCTATGCGAATCCCCCATTTGCCAGGACGATAGATTCCAGGTTCATCGCTGGTTACCATGCCAGAGCGCATTAAAGCGGAACTGGAAAGAGTCACGTCCTTAGAGACGTTTATTCGAGGATAACTTATTATCTGGGGCCCCTGTCAATAATACACATCA
>JAJPXW010000046.1 GCA_021205255.1 Burkholderiales bacterium | reverse complement strand
GGGTAGGATGGGAGCTATGGGAGGCTTGTTGCTGCTGATGGGCCTTACGTGCCGCAATGCTTTTCTTTCGCACTGGCTTTTTAGGAGCAGTTTCAGGTTGTGTGAGTGGCAACTTGTCGTCAACCCAGCCGTTAATGCCTCCATTTAATACATGGGTATCCTTGAATCCTTTTCCTTTAACCTGTTTGGCCGCTTGCATAGCTTGCCTACCATCTTGACAAATGAAGATCAAAGGACGATCCGTCGGCAATGAATTTAGTTGCGCAGCCAAGTCGCAAGAGGGAATATTGACCGCACCACCTAAGCTTCCAGTTTCGAATTGATCCTTGTTTCGAACATCGATAAGCATGGCATTGTTTTTGTTGACTTGCAGTACCACATCTGCTGGACTAAGAGTTCCAGCTCTCGATTTATTGAGGTAGGGAAGTAAAAGCAATAGGGCCGAGCCTACAAAGCAGAAAATAAGAAGGATGTTATCGGTTATGAAGTCCATTTTGAAAAATCAAAAGTTCTATCTTTAATACTGATCCAGCTAGTTCAAATGCAAAAGCCGTAACAGGTTACAGTTCAGTTTTGCTACTTGTGCAGGGACACTAGTGCAAAATGGGTGAATTGTACAGCGTAACCCTTAGGATTAGTTAGAGCCTTGTTGCAGTTAGGAGAATTTAGATTAGGGGAGCAATTCTCCCTAAAACCGATTCACTGATTCTCCAAAAATCTTTTGAATAGAAATTTTTGAATAGAAATTTTCGAGAAACGACAGAAGAGCAAATTGAGAGGACAAGTTTAAGAGTCTGTCTTTTCTAACGACTATACGACATTAAATGACTCTAGTCGTTATCCCTTGCGAAATTTATTGTTTGCAAGTGGCTTGCTAAAATATCAACTTGACTTCAAATCTCTTAAATGGAAAGGCTATGTACAAAGTCGTTTTGATGCGCCATGGAGAAAGCCAGTGGAATCTGGAGAACCGCTTTACTGGCTGGATAGATGTGGACCTTACTGAGAAAGGCCGGGCTGAAGCGGAAAAAGCTGGAGAACTTTTAAAGCAAGATGGCTATAAGTTTGATAAGTGCTATACCTCCGTTCTTAAAAGAGCGATTCGGACTCTCTGGATTACTTTAGACAAGCTCGACCAGATGTATCTGCCTGTCGAAAAGGATTGGCGTCTTAACGAACGTCATTACGGCGCACTGCAAGGCCTTAATAAAAAGGAAACCGCTAAGAAGTACGGCGACGAACAAGTCATGGTTTGGAGACGCTCGTACGATACGCCGCCACCTGCACTTTCCAAAGATAGTCCAATGTGGCCAGGAAATGATAAGAGATATGAAGGGGTGGATCCTGATTCGCTACCGTTGACTGAATGCTTGAAAGATACGGTTAAGAGAGTGATTCCATATTGGGAAAATGTCATCGTTCCTGATATAAAAGCCGGTAAAAGCATTTTGATAACTGCTCACGGAAATTCTCTTCGTGCTCTTATTAAGCATCTAGATAATTTCAGTGACAAGGACATTGTCGGAGTTAACGTTCCTACAGGTACTCCTCTTGTCTATGAGCTTGATGAAAACTTAAAGCCGATTAAAAGCTACTACTTAGGTGATCAAGAAGCGATTAAAAATGCAATGGCTGCAGTAGCGGCCCAAGGTAAATCGGGTAAATAAACTGAAGTACTCAGCGACACTGAAAAGGGTTGCCTTATTTTGCGCAGCCCTTTTAATTTCCGTACAGTCCTCTTTGGCTTTGAGTGCGCCTCAAGGCGGCACGGTTGCGTCTGAAACTAAGCACTCGGCTCAATCGGCTAAAGGCCAGAAAACTCAAACTCAAAAAGCTTCCAAGACTTCTACAAAGGAAACAGAAAAAGCTTCCTCTACTGCAAATAAAAAACCGGCTACAAAATCTTCTACTGCTAAAAAATCTAATAGTAAGCAAAGTAAGGCCAGCGCTGAAGCCCAGAGAGATCGTACTCAAGAGAAGATTAAACAACTAGAAGCCTCAATTTCCCAAGATTCAGCGGATAAGAAAACGCTAGAGGAAGATCTAAAGCGCTCGGAAGCCGATATTCAGGAAGTGCGGGGAAATTTAAAAGATCTAAATCAGCAAAGGCGTAAAGTCGAGAGGGATTTGAACGACCAATTAAAAAGAAAAAAGCAAATAGAAGCCGAGATGGCGCAAGAGTCGAAAATCCTTGACGAAATAACAAAGCAGATGCTTGAACAAAGCGCTTTAAAGGATCGGCCGGACTGGTTAGGCAATTCCGATCCTAACCATAGAAGAAGAGTTGAAATGATGCTCGAATACCTAGCGCAGCAGTCTGCCAATTCCTATAAAAGGTTAGAAGAGCAACAGGCAAAGCTTTCGGCTGTCGTCAAGGAATCAAGAGTATCAGGAGAAACCTTGCGCAAGACCGTGTCCAAGGAGCGGCAGCAACAGGATCTTTTAGCTGCCGAGCGGGCTGCGAGGCAGAAAAAAGTAGTCAAACTCGAGCGTGGACTTGCTTTAAAAGAAAAAAATTTAAAGCAGTTGCAGGCTGATGAAAAACGCCTCACCGCCCTTATGGTTAACTTGGATAAACAAAGTAAAGTTGTTAAGAAAGGTAATTCGGAAAATTCGAATTCTGAAGAAAATAAACAGACAAAAGTCGCATTGGCAGCTCCAGCTTCAGTGACTGGTCTTCCCGTTGTGGGTAAGGTTGCAGCTCGTTACGGTCAAAAAAGAGGTGAAGGTGGAGCTGGAGAAACCTGGAAAGGAATGGTTTTTAGTGTCGCTTCCGAAGTGCCTGTAAAGGCTGTTAGAAGCGGAAAAGTAGTGTTTTCGGACTATTTGCGGGGATATGGGAACTTGTTAATCATTGATCACGGCGGAGGCTATTTCACTGTTTACGGGAATAACTCGAGCATGAATAAAGACATTGGAGACTCCGTTAAAGCCGGAGAAGTTATCTCTCACGTCGGTTCCAAGGACAGCGATTTGTCAGTTTTATATTTTGAGTTAAGACACAATGGGAAACCAATTGATCCTGCAGGATGGTTGAAACTCTGATAATCTCACCGCTCGGTTTAAATCTAATAATAAATACGATTCGTTGACTATGAAAAATGGAATACGCGGTGCGCTTCTTGTCGCTTTAGGCATGGCGACTGGTGCTTGCATTACCGCTGTGACTGCTGGGCCTGCAGTTGCCCCATCCAAACACACTCTCCCTCTTAACGAAATTCGTCAGTTCACCGATGTATACGGTGCAGTAAAACAATTTTATGTTGAGCCAGTGGAAGACAAGAAACTCATGAAGGAGGCTATCTCCGGCATGTTAGTTGGCTTGGATCCGCACTCCGCGTATCTCGATGAGGACGCATATAAGGATTTACAGGAAGGCACTACCGGTGAATTCGGTGGCCTTGGTATTGAAGTCGGTATTGATCCTGCCGGCGTAAAAGTTATTTCTCCAATTGACGACACGCCAGCTGCCATCGCTGGTATCAGAGGTGGCGACATTATTTTCAAGATCGATGGAAAATTGATTCGCGATGTTCCTCTTTCGGATTCTGTCAAGCTGATGCGTGGCAAGCCTAATACGGCTGTCGAGCTCTCCATTCTTAGAAAAGGCGAAACTAATCCGCTTACTTTCAAGCTCAATAGAGCGATTATTAAAGTTCAGTCAGTTAAATCCAAAGCTCTGCCAGATGGAATGGGATATATCCGTATCTCCCAGTTCCAGGAGAGGACTACTTCCGATTTAGCTAAAGCATTGCTTGACCTCGAAAAGTCTGGCAATCTCAAGAACGGTCTAGTGCTGGATTTAAGAAATGATCCGGGCGGCCTCCTTAATGCAGCCGTTGGCGTTTCTGCAGCATTCCTTCCAAGAGGATCCTCTGTAGTTTCTACTCGTGGCCAAGTTGAAGAAGCTAAGAAAGAATATCTTGCAGTTCCGCAGGACTATCAGGTAGTGCCTGAAGATAAGGATCTTGAGCGTCTACCGGAATCGATAAAGACTATTCCTCTTATCGTACTAGTCAACGGTTCTTCAGCAAGTGCGAGCGAAATTGTGGCAGGTGCCCTGCAAGACCATAAGCGTGCTGAAATTATGGGTACGCAAACTTTCGGTAAAGGCTCCGTGCAGACGGTGATTCCGCTTCGTAGCGACACTATGAAGACAGCTATTAAGCTAACTACTGCGCGCTACTTTACTCCTAGTGGTCGCTCCATTCAGGCTAAGGGAATTACGCCGGATATTGAAGTTAAGGATACCGCTGAAGGCAACTTTGTTGATTTCGATATCCGCGAAGCTGATTTGGCTCATCACTTAGAAGTGCCAGATCAGGCTGATAAAAACAAAACTTCAGAAAATGGCTCTGCCCAGCAGGGACAGATTATGGAGAAAGTAATCTCCGATAAGCCCGATGCGAAGGCAACTTCAACTAAGACCCAGTCTAAGAATGCCGCAACCCCGCAGGATGAAAAGAAGTTCTATCGGTATGGCGAAGATGATGACTATCAGCTTCAGCAGGCTATCAAGCAGCTAAAGACCAAAGGTGGAAAGCCAATGGTGACTGCTCCTGTTGAAATCCAAGGTGGCATCAAAATCAGAGTAGAGCCTTTGAAAAAATAAAGCCTCCTAAATACCCAGAAGCCCCGCTAGTCCTAAAGCCAGCGGGGTTTCCTTTTGTTGAGCAGCTACTAAATAGCTTAATTATCCGATGTTCCGATGTCCCGATTTGCCGAATTCTTGGTTTCTCAAAAACTCTGAAAAGCTCTATAAGGACATCAAGACAAGTTTGCCGAAGTAGGCAGAACTATGGTCGGGAGACCATCCTTTCGAAAACATGAACCATTGTCCCATAATTAGCGACATTAGAAGATCGGCGTGGTGGTTGGCGTCGTAATCGGAAGCTAGTTCGTTCTGCGCTACGGCAAGCCTAAGAGACTGCTTGAGAGAACTAAGAAGTTTGGCAAAAATGCCGTTAATCCTCTCCTGAAGTCTGGAATCCTCATTCGTTAAGGAGTCGCCACACATCAGTAGCACCATACCTGGACTCGTATTGCACAAGTCCAACAAATTAAGGGCAATGATTTTGGCCTGGTTAAGGCCGGATTCCTCTTCCTTGGCGGTATTGTTTACGGCTGTGAGCACTGCCCCCTCTACGTAGGCAATAAGGGCATCGAACATTTGGGTCTTACTGGCAAAGTGCCTGTAGAGGGCTGCCTCCGACAGCCCCAAGTGGGCAGCTAAGGACTTTGTCGTAATGTGCTTGCGCTTCGAATCTTGGAGAAGCTCAGCCAAAGCATGAAGAATGTCATTCTTCCGTTGACCTGGCTCAACTCTTTTTGCATATGGCATTTTGGTTATTTTTAATCTGCTTTAATCATTGTTCCGACGCCTTCCTTAGTAAGAATTTCAAGTAGCAGGCAGTGTTCAACCCTACCATCAATGATATGGACTGTTTTCACTCCCTGCTTGGCGGCGTCAAGAGCCGAAGAGATTTTAGGATACATCCCGCCAGAAATTGTCCCATCGGCAAATAGACGATCTATATCCTGCGCTGTAAGACCAGTAATTAGATTGCCTTCCTTATCGAGAACGCCAGGCGTGTTAGTCATCATGATAAGTTTTTCTGCATGGAGCACTTCAGCGATCTTGCCAGCGACTACATCGGCATTGATGTTATAGGAAAGTTCGTCATCGCCAATACCGACTGGTGAAATGACAGGGATAAAGGCATCTTTCAAGAGGACGTAAATAACTTCGGGATTAATTTTTTCTATTTCCCCGACTTGTCCGATATCGTGATAGACGTTTGGATTTTCAATATCCTGCAGTTTGATCTTCTTAGCCTTAATCATCCCGCCGTCTTTGCCTGTCAACCCAACTGCTTTTCCACCGACGCTATTAATTAATGAAACGAGTTCACCCTGGACGTGACCTGAAAGAACCCATTCAACGACTTCCATGGTGTCGGCATCCGTAACGCGCATGCCTTGGATAAATTTACTTTCGAGCCCCACTCTCTTTAAAGCTTGCGCTATTTGAGGTCCTCCTCCGTGAACAACTACAGGATTCATTCCAACGAGTTTAAGGAGGACGATGTCATGGGCAAACGCCCTTTGGAGCTTCTTATCGGTCATGGCGTTTCCGCCGTATTTGACAACGATAGTTTTCCCATGGAACTTCTGAATGTAAGGAAGCGCTTCGGAGAGGATGACTGCCTTTAACTGTGGCGGCACATGCACATTCTTCATCTTATAACTCCATTGCAAAATGGGAAGGAAAAAATAAATGTGATGGATACTACCACTGCGACAGAATAGAATTGCGGTCAAAACAGCATTTTTGAGGAGTCAGGAATAATGCAGGAACAAAGTTTTGAATTGTCCGGAGTTAATTGCATGCACTGTGTCGAAGCAGTTAAGAAAGCGCTTGAGCCTCTTGCTAAAAAAGTAGAAGTTACGCTCTCTCCGGCTATTGCCGTTTTAACTGTTGAAAAACCAGTAACAGTTGAGGAAGTAAATAAAGCTCTGGCCAAGGCAGGGGATTATTCAGCAGTTGCTCTAAATTAACTTTCGAGCAAGCAATAATATTGAAGGGGGCTAAAGAGCCCCCAAATTTTTACTAATGAGCATGTACAGGTTTAGGTTCGTAGAAGCACTTGTCCTAAGTCACTAAGTCAATTAATAGCCAATTTATTAGCTTATTAGCTGGCGTTACACGAATTGACTACGCTGTCAAGAATTGCTAAAGCAATCCAAAGAATCCTAGTGTCAATGGAAGTGTCACTGAAGTTAAAGCCGTTGTCACTAAAAGAGCATTGGCCGCTCCTTCTTGCATCACATTGAATTCTTGAGCCATGATGTAAACATTTACTCCAACAGGTAGGCAGGAAAGTAGACAAGCAGCCTGCATCTCATGAAAATTTAGGCCAAGAAGATGGCATAGGAAAAAGACAACTAGAGGTTGGAGTCCAAGCTTCAGGGCAGTAATCCAGGCTGTAAAGTTTAAATTAGAAGTGATTTTGTAGTTGGAAAGACCAGCTCCTACTGCAAATAGTGCTACTGGAGCCGCTGAATTAGCTAGCAAGTCCACTGACTTACTAACAGGAGCAGGCAAATCGAGGGTAGTGAAGCCCCAAAGAGTTCCTAGAATAATGCCAACTACAATTGGATTTTTGATTGTGGCCAATAGACCGTCTATTAGCGTCTTTCGAAAAGACGGACTCTTATTTCTTGCAATTTCAATGGCTACTGTGGCCAAAGTCCACATTAGAAAGCCGTTAAGAGAAAAGATCACTGCAATAGAAGGCATCGCTTCCTTGCCTAGCAAAGCGATAGTAATTGGTATTCCTAGCTGAACGTTATTTGAAAAGACACCAGCCATACCAAAAATGGTCTGACCTTCACCATTAAGGTGCAAGAAAATTCTACCAATGACGGTTCCAATAGCGAAGACGATGAAACATGAACCGAAAAAAGCGACTGCAATTAGCCAGTTTGGCGGAGGCAGATGCGCAATATCTGCCATGGTCCTGAAAAGAAGCGTAGGAATGGTTACGGTAAATGAAAATTTAGAAAGCGCGCCTGCACAAGTTTTTGGTAGTAGTCCAATGGCAGCGCAAAAATATCCAAAAGCAATGATAAGAAAGAGAGGCAGGACTATAAAAAAATTATTAAAGAACATTCCCATGATTTAGCCTCCTTATCAGAATGGAAGGATTATGCACTTAAGAATGGCTTTAATTGAAGGAATTTGGGCTAAGGATATTGAGGCGGTTAATTCAAGATTTAGAAATTTGAGATGTAAAGCATCATTTGACACTCTTTCGATAGGAACAATCACTGTAGCTATGCGAGGAAATTCATAGAAGCTCCTCATTGCCTAGCAACGCAATTTGTCCAAGGAGCTAGTTCATAAAATCCTTTTTTGGAAACAGTACTACAAAAATATGGGAAAACGGCCTTAGAAATGAGAAATAAAAATTACGTTTATCTCATTTTAAATGCAGGGTTGTCAATATAAAAATAATCGTCTGATCTTAAATATTTTTTATTGAAAAGGAAGAGATAGAAAGAGACAGATATATTAAAATAAAATGGA
>JAJPXW010000300.1 GCA_021205255.1 Burkholderiales bacterium | reverse complement strand
TATTAGACTAGATCTTGACTTATTATCAGATCCACAGTAAGCATCGAATAAATAATCCTCGATCTGCCTATTAATGCGCTCAAGTGCTTCTGCTAGAGTGCGAGCTTGCGTTCCTAGACCAAAATCCAAAGTTACCAAGACCCAAAGATTTCCGCGTTTTTCTCCGTAAATGCGAACACCAATCAAATTGGCTTCATTCATACTCATACCCCATGTGAAAGAAAGTGAAACGTTTAGGCAACTTTTTGACTCAGGAACTTACTGCCTCTTTTGTCCCTACAGTTAAGCATAAAAGTTAGTAAACCAGTAGCTAATTAAAAATTGTATCGGTATGAGGGAATATTGCATGTTTACCGAATGGTGATGGTCACGAAGTCACAGTTTCTTCCCATTACTTAATCCCTATATTGGAAACTCGCCTTGACCTCAGGAAAGGGCAATTGGTCTTTTGGCTTTTTCGATGGAGGAAGCCTAGATCCCTTTAAGAAATTTGAAGCCATTTAGTCAAGCTCCATTGGACACAAGACGAAACGCAGTGAATACTCACCTCAAGTTTCCAGAGTTTGGCTAAAGAGAGGAAAGCCAGAAGAACTCAGAAAGGTCTTGCTAGATAAGCCTGATAAAGCATATATGCCGCTAATACCAAAATGAAACATGCAAATATGCGTTTCAAAGGTTTGGTATTAATAGAATGAGCAACCTTAGCTCCTAAAGGCGCTAACAGAATGCTCGTAGAAGCACAACAAAGCAGTGCTGGCAAGCATATGTAGCCAAGCATGATCGGAAAACCTGCAACACCTTGAAGGTTCCACCCACTAATGATGTAACCTAAAGTACCAAAGAATGCAATTGGAAATCCAAGTGCAGCACTGGTTGCTACAGCATTATGCATGGAGACGTTGCACCAAACCATCCAGGGTACTGAAATAAAGCCTCCACCTCCTCCTATTAATGCAGATAATGCGCCAATCACACAACCCATTCCAAACATACCTAGAGAATCGGGTAAATGTCGTTCAGGTTTAGGAGGTTTATCCGTAAACATTTTGTATGCCGTAAAGCCCACAAAACAGCTAAACATCAACGAAATCCAGAAAGTAGAAAGTAATTTGGCTATTTGCGTGCCTATTAACGCTCCTACTAAGATTCCTGGTGCGACGGCAACCACTACCTTCCATAGAACAGCGTGACGTTTATGATGAGCCCGTGTACTAGATATGCTAGTAAAGGCAATTACGGCCAAGGATGTTGCTATAGCAACGTGCACTACATGAGTGTGCGGAACTAAAGTTTCAGGAAGGAGCATAGTGATAAACGGAGTGAGAATAATTCCTCCGCCAATGCCGAGAAGGCCAGCCATGAAACCACTAAAACAACCGACGCAACATAAAAGAAAAATTAGGGTGGGCGTCAATTTGTTCTCCTACTGAAAGTTCATCTCGTCTTCTGTTTTCTATTCGCTCAAATGGCTAGGCAGAAAAGTTGACGTTTACATCGCCCTCTTCTTGTAAAGCCTTCAAGTCTGTAAGGAAAGACTTTTAAGTGTGCTATTACGAGTGGAACAAATATTATTCCTTTTGAATTTGGTCCGAACGGTTTTGGCAAGCTTCTTCCAATCCAAGCTGACAGGCTTGTTCTGCGTAAGTCTTCGCCTTCTCCTGCGACTCAGAAGAATTTGTGTCTTTCGTATATATGAGGCTTAGTTCATAGCATCCTTGAGCTTCTTTCAGCTCACAGGCTTTTTCGAAATATTCGTTTGCTTGTTTGTCGGCAGATTCGGGAGCTTTGTCTTTCGCATAGATAAGACCTACGTTTAGACAACCTTCTCCATCTTTTAAATTACATGCCTGCTCAAAAAGTTTTAAAGCCTCCGAAGCTGAAGCTTCAACACCATGTCCTGCTTGGTAAAGGTAGGCCAAGTTAGAGCATGCTGGTCCTAGCTCCATATCGCAGGCCATTTTGTAATATTTCGCCGCATCTGGATAGGACTTGCCGTAAGCCCACCCAAAATTAAGAAGCTTGCCAAGCTCGAAACATCCTTGGGCATCATTCAAATCACAAGCTTTCTTATAGTATTCGGCTGCCATTTCATAGTCTTGGTCGATAGCCGATTCGGACTCGTAGAAATGTCCTAGCTGATAACATGCCTCGGCTGAGCCTTGTTCACATTTGGCATCTAGAGCTTCTCTTTCGGCTACTCCTGTATTAATTGCACTGGCTGAGCTAAGAAAACAAAGACCAATAGCTAAAAGCAAAAGGTTTAATCCAAAACTTTTATGGATAGTCGAAGGCTTTACGATCATTTAATTCTTCCTAATGGGCTTGATATCGGTAATTATGCATTGATTGGCTCATTTCGGTGCAAAAATATCTTTGGGCTCACTACTATTTGATTATTTACGCTTTTTGGCCACTAGGCCTTAAACTCACTCAACGATACTGCTGTAAACTCTAGGCTCTATTTAGCCACTACACCTCAACATGAAATATTTAATTCCAATTGATAACAGCTCCTACACGAAGGTAGTCCTCGATTTCGTGGCTAACCGCAGTGCGAATTTTGGAGCAAATTCCGAATTTCTTGTCGTTAATGTTCAGCCAATTTCCTTGTTGTCCTACATCTTCAAGCAGACCGAGGCTCAAAAGGCTCTTGAAGAAGAGGCGATGGAAATTTTGAAACCTGCGGTTAAGGAACTCCAAGACGCTGGACTTAATGCAAAGCCAATCTACGAAACTGGCGGTATTGCCGAAACCATTAACGCTATTGCGGATAAGAATAATGTCGACCTCATTATTATGGGTTCGAAAGGCACTAGCTCCATTGAAGGAATCATTTTTGGCTCAGTAACCAACAAACTTCTTGCCATTACTTATAAGCCAATGCTTATTCTCCACGATAAGCCCGTGAAGCTTAATGATGAACCATCTATTGGTCTTGCTGACGATGGAAGCATCTATGCTGAACACGCAGTTGAATTTGTCGGCAAGCATTCTTCCCTTTTTGGGAAATCTCCAAAGTACATTTTGATTAATGTGGAAGAGAAGCCAGCTCCACTTTCTAGAGACTATGCATTGGAGCGCAAAGCTCGAAAAGAAAGAAAAGTAGAAATTGGCGAGGTGTTCGAGCATGCCGAAGATCTTTTGAAAGGCACCGGAGCTGAGATAGAACGTGTTAAGTTGACTTCCGACGATCCTGGAAAAGCAATTGCCCATTATGCGAAGAAAGAAGATTTGGATCTAATCGTCATTGGTACGAGAGGTCAGGGCGAATTCCGCGCTTCTGTTCTAGGTTCTACCGCAACTCGCTTGACAGCGCTCAGTGAAATACCATTACTAATTGTCCAGACCGATGAGGACAAAGTAAAAGACGAGGAAGAGCAGAAGGAAGAAAAAGGCGATTTCGAACCCTAAAAAATCATGTGAATTCCATAATTTGCCCGCTTTTGCTCTTGCATCAGCGGGTAAATTAAAGTATATTCTCGTCCTCTCTACAGGAGCGTAGCTATGGCTATCGCTCGTTTTGTTGTGTTTAGAACAGCATTTTTATTTGAAATCAAAGATTTAATGGGTGTTATCTACGCCCACATAGGTGAAACGTAATGAAAACCTTCTCGGCTAAGCCGCTTGAAGTAAAGCGTGAATGGTATATCGTCGATGCGACCGATAAGATCGTAGGACGCCTTGCCACTGAAATCGCTGTCAGACTCCGTGGCAAGAATAAGCCTATCTACACGCCTCATGTCGATACCGGCGACTACATCATCGTAGTAAATGCCGACAAGCTTCGCATGACCGCTAACAAGCCTGAGGATAAAAAGTATTACCGCCATTCTGGCTATCCTGGTGGCATTTATGAAACCACTTTCCGCAAGATGCAGGAAAAGCGTCCAGGCCGTCCTCTGGAACTAGCAGTAAAAGGAATGCTTCCAAAAGGCCCACTTGGCTACGCAATGTATAAGAAGCTCTATGTCTATGCGGGTAACGAACACCCACATGCCGCCCAGAAACCTAAACAGCTAGATATCTAACCATGATTGGCGAATACAACTACGGTACTGGACGCCGTAAAAGTTCAGTGGCCCGCGTCTTCCTGAAGCGTGGAACAGGTAAATTTGATATTAACGGTCGTACTCTTGACGAATACGTGCACCGTGAAACTGGCCGCATGGTAGTGCGTCAGCCTTTGGAACTTACCGACAATGTCGAAACTTTCGACATTAAAGTAAATGTCCATGGTGGTGGCGAATCCGGTCAGGCTGGAGCCATCCGTCACGGCATCACAAGAGCGCTTATCGATTACGATGAAACTTTGAAGCCAATTCTTTCAAAGGCTGGTCTCGTAACGCGCGATGCCCGCGAAGTAGAACGTAAGAAAGTCGGTCTTCGTAAAGCTAGAAGACGTAAACAGTTCTCCAAGCGTTAACAGACGAATATTGCCAGGAATCCCAGAGATTCCAACGGTAGCAGTGGCAGAATTCCAGGAAGATTCTCAAAAGAGACTCTTCCTTTTTCTGCTTGTCTGAATGGGTGAATAAAATCCAAAAATTAAACTGAATTTTGGATACGCTCGAAATGGATAAAAAAATCAAGGTTGGTATCGTTGGTGGAAGTGGATACACTGGCGTTGAACTTCTTCGCATTCTCTCCCAGCACCCTCAAGTAGAGATTTTGACCATTACTGGCCGAACCGATGCTGGTACTCCTGTTGCAGAAATGTTCCCATCGTTGCGCAAGAGAGTGGACTTAACTTTCGTCAAACCGGAAGACGCACCACTGGAACTATGCGATGTCGTTTTCTTCGCAACTCCGCATGGCGTGGCCATGTCTATGGCAAAGAAACTGACTGATAACGGTGTAAAGCTTATTGACCTTGCCGCCGACTTCAGAATGCAGGATCCGGAAATATTCAAGAACCGGTACAAGCTTGAGCATTCAGAGCCAGCTCTACTCAAAGAAGCCGTTTATGGGCAGCCGGAAACCATGCGTGCAAAAATGAAGGACGCAAGGATTCTAGGTATGGCCGGTTGCTACCCAACTTCCATCGAGCTTGGTCTTTATCCAGTCCTACAGCTCCATAAGAAAGTTGGCGATATCGTTAATATGAGTAGACCAATCATCGCTGACGCTAAATCCGGTGTGAGTGGAGCTGGTAAGAAAGCAGCTGTTGATCTCCTCTATGCGGAATGCTCCGATAGCTTTAAAGCCTATGCTGTTCCAGGTCACCGCCATTCTCCGGAAATTGTTCAGCAGCTTGAACTCTTTGCTGGCTGTCCTGTGAAATTCCTATTTACTCCGCATCTTGTACCAATGATTCGCGGCATTTTCTCCACTATCTATGTGCCGATGACGGATAAGGGCATGGAAGAAAATATTCAGGGTGTATATGAAGCCTGCTATGCACATGAACCGTTCGTAGATGTTCTTCCGCCTAACTCCTTGCCGCAGACTCGCAATGTCCGTGGATCGAACTATGTTCGTATGGCAATTTACAAGAGGGACTTTAATATTCTTGAGATACTAGTTATTGAAGATAACTTAGTGAAAGGTGCAGCTGGACAGGCAGTACAGGCTATGAACTTAATTTGTGGGTTACCGGAAACGACTGGACTGGAGAATATTCCATTGGTTCCATAGTTCCGTAAGCAAAAGGCGGGTAGCTAGAGCTACCTGCCAATAAGACAAACAGCCTGAAGATTTTGTTTCTTCCGGCTGTTTTAATTACTGGAACCTGATTACTTAGCCTTCTTCAGTTCTGGGTTAAGTGTGTATGTTCCAACAATGGAGCATTCGCCAAGCACATGGCCTTTCATGGCTTCTAGAACATCATCGGCTCTAAAGTCTCCCTGCAGGGGCAACATTGGGAAGTCGACTGCATAGAGGGTAAAGATGTAGTTGTGTACCCTTTCATCGTTCCATGGAGGGCACGGGCCATCATATCCATAGTATTTCCCGTGCATTTGGGGATCCCCTTTAAAGGAATCGGTATAGTCGTTTAGACCTTGTCGCATGCCATTAGCACAGGCCGGACCATGTTTGCCATGCGGGGTAATGCCATTGGAGAGATAGCCTGCGGGAATATTGCTGACTTCTGGGGAAATATCCACTAGAACCCAATGGTTATAAGTGGTTCTAGGTGCATCTACAGGAATCTTTTCGCCTTCCTGATTGGCTTTTGAAAAATCTGCCGGCACGTCATGGTCTTGGCACAAAAGTATCAAGGACTGTGTGCCTGCCGGTATAGAGTCCCAGGAGATCTCAGGATTGCGGTCTCCAGCAGGTAAAGTATGTTCTTTGCCAGATGGATCAATTTTGGCGAAGGCATAGACTTCGGGGATTCTTTGTCCATCCGCGAAGGAATCGCTCCACGCTCTAAAAATATCTTCCATAAATTTCCTCTAGGATTTCTTCGGTACCTGTAACCAGAAAGTCACAGGGCCATCATTGACAAGGCTAATTTCCATATGGGCGCCAAAGACCCCTTGTCCAGTCTTAAGGCCGGAACTTTTGATTTCTTCCACGAATTGCTCGAAAAATTTCTTTCCGACTTCGGGAGAGGCTCCTAGTGAAAGACTAGGACGAGTGCCAGAGTTTGTGTCGGCAGCTAGGGTAAATTGAGGCACAACTAGGATTTCAGCCCCAATATCGAGTGCGCTTAAGTTCATTTTGCCCATATCGTCATGAAAGACACGGTACTTAAGCACTTTATTTGCCATAGCACTGACTGTCTTAGGTGTATCGGTTTTTTCTGCGCAGACAAATAACAGCAGGCCGTTCCCGCACTCTCCGGTAACTTCACCATCCACAGTGCAGGAACTTCTGAGAACTCGTTGAATAAGAACTATCACTGGTTATTCCTTTTGCCTTGATTCTTATTTCAGAGTCACTTTAGCCCATTTGCGCTTACCCACCTGGATGACATATTCGCCTGGACTCAAGGTTGCATTTCTTTCAGTGACTTTCTGTCCATCCACATGGACCGCATTTGAGTTGATATTGCGATAGCCTTCAGAGGCGGACGAAACCATACCTGCTTCTTTCAGAACCTTGGCTAACAGCATAGGTTCGCCACCGGCGTTGACAGTGACTTCCTGAATATTAGTTGGCGCTGCTCCTTTCTTGAACCGATTAACGAATTCCTGTTCGGCAGCATCGGCCGCTTCCTTGTTATGGAACCTTTCTACTATCTCTTTGGCCAGAAGGACTTTCACGTCCCTAGGATTGCGTCCATTAGCGCATTCCTCTTTGAATTTTTGGATTTCCTCGTTGCTTCTTAAAGAAAGCAAGTCATACCAATCCCACATCAAAGTATCGGAAATGGACATGACTTTACCAAACATGTCATTAGGTTCGTCTGTGATACCAATGTAGTTGTGTTTGGATTTGCTCATCTTAATAGCGCCATCCAGTCCCACTAGAAGTGGCATTGTCATGATGCATTGAGCTTCCTGTCCGTATTGGCGCTGCAATTCACGGCCAACTAGAAGGTTGAACCTCTGATCTGAGCCTCCAAGTTCGACATCTGCTTCCAACGCTACTGAATCGTAGCCCTGCATCAGGGGGTAAAGGAGCTCGTGCATTGCAATAGGAAGGTTTTCTGCATAGCGCTTAGCAAAATCATCTCTTTCCAGAAGGCGAGCCAAGGTGTAGCGAGAGGCAAGCTTAATTAAACCGTCCGCTCCAAGCTTATTAGTCCATTCGGAGTTGTAGCGTATTTCTGTCCGATCCCTATCAAGAACTTTAGCGGCCTGATCTAAATAGGTCTTTGCATTTGTTTCAATCTGCTCTCGAGTAAGAGGTGGTCGAGTCGTATTTCGTCCTGATGGGTCTCCAATGCGGCTGGGAAAGTCGCCAATCAGGAAAATTACCGTGTGCCCTAAATCCTGAAATTGACGCAGCTTATTAAGAACCACTGTATGGCCAATATGAATGTCGGGAGCAGTGGGATCCAAGCCAAGTTTTATTCGAAGAGGTTTACCTGTAGCTTTCGATTTAGCTAGCTTTTGCTCCAGTTCGTCTTCTTGTAAAAGTGTTTCTGTCCCTCTTTTTAATAGTGCCAAGGCTTCCTTAACACGGGGTGAGACTGGGTATTTCTTCTCTTCTTTTTCTTC
>JAJPXW010000187.1:327-8288 GCA_021205255.1 Burkholderiales bacterium | reverse complement strand
GAATACTTGTTCTAACCAAGGTGCTTTCACGGACAGCCAATCTCGTTCAAGCATGTAAGTGATGACTTGGTAAAGCGAAAGTTCAATCCGGCTTTGCTTGATAGCGTTGCGGATTCCTTTAATCACGTGGACTGTCAGTCTTCTTTTTCGTACAATTCGTTGAACACACCAATCAGTCCAAGTCTCATCGTCAAGGTCATCGGGCTTGTCCACCTTAATGTATTGGTGAAAAGTACGGGGATTGATGGCCATACCTTTAGGAATCCTGACCTGGCTTTGGACTGTCCCTTCATCGCTGGATGGGAAATTAGACTGTTGCTTCAGAGAATGCGCATTTTCAGAAACTTTTTGGTTTGCCGCAGGAAGCTGGCGTTCACTGGATTCTGTTAACGCTTCTCCCATTGCTGGCTTTGGACCGTTAATAAAGCTTTGGTGATCTAGCCCTTGATTTTTCAGACTTCTTGAAAGCTCTTCAATTTCTCCTGCTTTTATTGCCCTCCTTGCGCTTGTGCTATCGAAGTGCCAGTTCGTAATGCCCCAATAATTGCTGACAATGCCTGAACAGGAAGTAGAAGCAGATAAAGGACTTGTACTGCTAAAGAAAAAATTGGAAGTAGCCAATACTACGTGGCTTTGTTGACCATAAGGGAATTGATCAACATTTTCTTGCTTTGGATTGGAATTATTCAAACCTACTTCCTTGCCTAGGGAAGTGGCTGTGGATTCGGTTGGTGGTTTGAGTGTGTCTTGTGGATCATCCGCATACGAATCCACACGTAAACATGTATTTTTTGACTTACTAATTGGAAGAGTTATTGACTTGTTATTTGACTGGGTTGTGTCACTGTTTAGTGATGTCTGAGATATGCGTTTAGTGATGTTAGACATCACTGTTCCGTGATCTTTGACATCACTGTTTGCTGACATCACTGTTTGCTGATGTAACTGTTTGCTGACATCAGCATTTAGTGATGTCACCTCAAAGTTGGGAAATTCTCCAGGCAGTTTTTCGGCTTCCGAATAGGCTTCCAGTTTTAGTCTTTGCTTTTCTTTTTTATTGTGCTCGGCTTCCTTGTATAGCCGTTTAGCGTTAGGGAAGTAGAGATTGCTTTCCTTATGGCGCTTTTTATATTGGAGCCAACCTTTTTCCACTAAATATTTCAGTGCTGGGGAGAATGCGTTCGATCCTAATTCCGCTTCCTCAAGAATGGTTGCCTTGGATGGAAAGCAGTTTTTTCCATCATCGTCGGCATAGTCACACAGAACTCTCAATACATCCTTTGCGCTACGATTTCCTATGTGGCATTTAGCTAGTGCAAGTACAAGTTTGACGCTCATCGGAAATCTCCAGCTAGCCTAATTGACTCCTTTAACCGTAAGGAACGATAGCTAGGCCTGAAAGTCTGTTGCCTAAGACTTCCTGAACTAGATCGCCATAAAGAGCAATTTGGCTTTGATAGATCCATAGGTAGTTCCGGTCTAAGAGAACTTGCTTAATCTCTTAGAACTCGTTAGCAGCTCTAGCTCTCAGGTTAAGTTTTAACTTGCAGGAGAAATTTATATTTATATGGGCTCTAACGAGACAAAGTAATTTTTATCGACTTTGGTTACGAACAAGCCAAAGGCTTGAATGACTACCTTTCTTCTTTGAAGTGGAGGCTTCCCTTTCCTGTAACAGGAAAAGGAAAGAGCAAGCATTTTTAAGAAGCCAGACCAGATAATTGCTAGGGATGGGCTGAAAATAAACTTTGTGGGGCATGTGGGTCTCCTTGATTAAGAACTAGTTTTTATGTTGGAGAGAAGTTGCCTTGGCAGGTTGCTGAGCGAATTTTCTCTACGTTAATTTCGTAACCTTCCTTTCCGTTAGCACCATATTGGCGAATCCATTCCCTATCTATTAGGTATTTAAGAATTCGTGGAAGCTCTTCAGCTGCGAGTTCGGTCTCTGCGGCCAAGGTTGGGAAGTTCGGATTGCAGATTTGTTTTCCTTTTTCATCTATATGGTCGCAAAGACTTCGAAGAACCGCTTTCGCTTTCAAGTCACCAATATTGCAGTTTGGAACATAAGGGGAGACCTTATTTCCAGTGACTTCCCTTTTTTCCACTAGAGCTTCGCGACGATAGACATCCTCAATTTTTTCTGTGTTTATTACGTACTTATGGCTACGGGAGCTCCTTGCAAAGGTGAGCCATTTCTTGGAGACAAGGTATCGCTTAGCTTCATAGAATGAAGATACGCTGAGTTCTGTTTCGTTGAGAATCTGCCGCCTGCTTAAATCCAGGCAAATGCCTTCTTCGTCGGCATTCCAGCAAATGCATCGCAAAAGATCTTTGGCTCCTCGGTTGCCCATGTGGCACTTATTGATTTTTTTACATAGGTCAATGTTCATGCTGATTCCTTCTGAAAGTTCTTTTTTGGTAAAAATCCAAATGCGCTTTACGTTCTTGGAAAATTTCGATTTGATTTTATGGAACCAGTGTATTGGGCACACAACTCGACTCTTGTCAAATGCCCGATTTAACTTGATTAAGTGGATTTAGTACGTTGGATATCTTTTGAGGGTTGTTCTAAAGCCGGCTTAACATGCATTGGGAACAATTAGTTATTTCTACCTGTCATTTTCTAGATTCACTAACTTCAGCCTAGATTCCGTGCAGAAGCTAGGGCGAACTACTTTTTTCTTTATTAAATCGTGTTTAACTAGTTGAGGTACTTGGATTTCTATCAGACTCTTATTTTTGCCTTTTATTAGCTAGACAGAGAAAACACAGTCTTAGTCACCGTTGTATGCCAAATACATCAAAAGCCCGTTAAACCGTCATTTTTCGGGCATCTGACAATTCGACTTTCTCCTCTCGAATATTCTCCCTACAAAAGTCTTGATCTTTGACGAGCTAGACATAGCGGTTACGGACCAAGCAATAAATCCCAATGTGAATCTTGACGGTTTAATTCAAATGAAAACAGCAACGAATTTAAAGGCTCCGCTTTGGTCTACCCATGCTAAAAGCCAAAGAGCGATGCTTCTTTTTTGCTTAATGGGCATCTTCTGCGGAGTTGGATTGGCTGAATCGGCATGTGCGGAAGAGCATGAACTGACTTCCGATGAGGAGTGGGGATGCCAGGTCTTGCTATGCATGGCCAATCCAAATGGTCCAAAGGCCGTATCCGAATGCGTTCCACCTATAACAAAGCTCTATTCGTGCCTATATCGAATTAAAAATCCTTGCTCTTTTCCTACCTGTCCGATGGCTGGCGATGGAAATTATGCGAAACCTTTGTCAGATACATATGACCCCTGCACGTTACAGGATATGGAAGATGCACCAGCTGGATGGATTATGCAGGGCAATCTTACTGACACTAGCAAATTTTCAGTTAAAGGCCATCAATATCACCTGAAGGCAGGAGGTTCGTCCTACAACTATGCCGGTACAGCTTCGGATGGTTCGGGAAACTCCTCTAAAGCTTGCGTAAGAAATTTACAAGGTACTGCACTGGAGCCTTATCAGTGTCAGATCGATAGTGGAGAAAGCTCCTACTGGACGACCTGTTATCGGCAAGTGAAAGTCTATGAAGAAGTGACTTGGCAGCAGCAACAATCAAGCCGTGCTGTGGATGTGTTTATTGAAGGCAATCTTTGGACACGAATTCATTGGTAGGGACGCTATGCCGAAAGCTTTTAAAACCAATGAATGGCAAACATCAAATCCTTTTTTGCCAATCCACGGAAAGCTTTTTGTTCTGATCGCACTCATGTTTGCGCATCAATGCGTCTTGGCCGATGAATTTGATGGACTTGCGCAACGGTGCGCCCCGGATATTCCACCTGACACTTTAAAGGCGCTGGTGAAGACGGAATCAGGTTTCAATCCTTATGCAGTTGGCGTGGTCGGCAAGAAAGTTAAGCAGCCTAAATCTTTTAGGGAAGCCATGGCACTTATTGCGGATTTGGAATTGGCCGGTGAAAACTATTCGGTTGGTATCGCCCAAATCAATAAGAACAATTTTGCAAGATTGGGAATTAATGCGCAGAAAGCTTTGGATGCCTGTGAAAATTTGAGGGCTTCGGCCAAAGTTCTTAAAGAGTGCTATGCGCAAACTAAGAAAGAAGGTATGGAAGGGCTTGACGATGCGTTGTCCTGCTACTACTCCGGCAATTTCTCAACTGGCAGGAAACACGGTTATGTCGCCAAGGTCCATGGCAATGCCGAACCATCTCCTTCAAATTACGCCGTTCCTTCGATAACAGATTCCAACATTCAATTGGCTAGCGCAAAGGCTAATAAGTCGTGCCTAGCTTGTGGGACAAATTCAAGAAAAGGACTTTTGCGTGGCCCAGGGGTTGCCGACAACAGTCCAGAGACGAACTGACCCCTTCCTATGGAGAAAAAATGAAAACATCTATTTGCATCGCTGTGCTTTTTGGTTTGCTTGGACTTGCCATTGATCCAGCTTTTGCGGCCGGCGGCACTCAATCGGTCTCGACTTTGCTTACTTCCATACAGTCGAATCTTTCTACGTGGGGAGTCATCGTGCTCACCATTGCTATTCTTTTCTGCGGTTACAAGATTGCTTTTACGAGAGCGACCGTAATGGACTGCATTCCATGGCTAGTGGGTGGAATCCTTGTGGCTTGCGCTGGGACGATAGCCGATATCGTCATTAACGGTTCGGCTGGTTAATCAAGATGGCTTTGGACGCCGCACCGCTTTTTAAGGGAGCAACCAGAGTGCCTCTAATCATGGGCATTCCAATGTTTCCTTTCATGGTCGCCACTGGTGGCTTTCTGCTGGCTGGTTTCTGGATAAACATGCTCATTCTTCTTGGGTTTCCAGTGGTTTTCTGGATCATGCGAATGATGACCAGCAAGGACGATCAGATATTTACCCAGCTAGGCACTTATTTGATGTTCTATGTGTTCCAGAGACCTTTGCATGGATTGTTTGGTTCAAATGCCGAAGGTTGGAGGTGGCCGGCGGGAGTGACGTCCTTTGCTCCATGTAGATCAAACGACGATGTTTTTCTAATGGGTAAACCAAAAGAGAAAGGATCTTCTTCCCATGATTCATAAGAAGCAGGAGTGGCTCAATAATGAAAAGAGCTTTGCAGAACTGATTCCTTGGAGGGCATTGGTCGCGCCAGGTCTTGTTATCTGCAAGGATGGCCATCTCATGGCAACTTTGAAACTAGAGGGCTGCGCATTTGAAACGGCTGACGACATGGATATCAACCTTAAATGCCGTGCCCTTAACGCTTTCTATACATCTATCGCCGGAGACGTGATGTCCTTGAAGTTCCATCGTGTGCGCAGGTATGCGATGGATAGGTTATCGAGTCCAAAAGAAAAAGGTTTTGCGAAGGACTTTATTGAAGACTACAACCAAAGCTTTATGTCAACTCCTTTCATGGTCACGGAGCTCTACGTAACTCTCGTGATGCGCCACAACAAGCGTCCCTCTAAACCGCCAAAACCCAGCAAATGGATAAATGGGATTTTGCTGGAGAAGAAATATGAAGAACACTTAGCCCAACTGAAGACCGAACTTGACGAAAGGATTGACTGCTTCGAAAAGACTTTCAGGTTGCTAGTCAACGCTTTGGCAGACTACGGTCCTAGGAGGTTGGGTGAATATGAGAAGGACGGTGAATTTTTCTCCGAACTTTTAGGATTTCTTAATTACCTTCTTATCGGCTACTGGCAACCTGTAAGGGTACCTCACTGCGCATTGCAATATGCTCTTGGTAACTGCCATGTTTTCTTTAGCCACGACATTATCCAGTTCGACACTCTCTCTGGCAGCAACTTTGCCCAATGCATAGAAGTGAAGGACTACCAATTGGAAGAGACTAATCCTGCTTTGATGGATAGTCTTCTTTATCCGTTGGCCAATGGCGAAGGTATCTATCCTTTTATCGAAACGCAAACTTTCTGTTTTCTGGATAAGACTCAAGGCATCAGTGTCTTGAAGCTTCAAAGGCAGAGGTTGCAGTCAACTCAGGATGAAGGCTACCATCAGATTGCCCAGATCAACGATGCGATACAAAGTTTGCAGGCCAGCCACTTTGCGTTTGGAGAATATTCCTACTCGCTGATGGTTTTTGGTCCTACGGAAGAATTGACTCGTAAGTTTGCGAACGATGCCGCACAAAAGTTGCAATCTCAGGGACTTTTGCCTTTCTATTCGACTCTTGCCTTGGGTTACGCCTATCTCCATCAGCTACCAGGTTCTTTAGAGAGGCCAAGGGTGGCGAAACTCACTTCAATTAACTTTTCTCATCTGGCTACGTTGCATAACTTTCCAAGCGGAAAGCGTAATTTCAACCCATGGGGAGAAGCGGTGGCCTTGATGAGGCAACCAAGCGGTCAGCCTTTTTACTTTAATTTCCATTCAACCCGAGTCAATGAAAAGTGCAGACCAGGCCAAATGTATCTTGGCAACACTGTCATTCTTGGAACGGCGGGTTCTGGTAAGACTGCGTTGCTTAACTTCATGCTTTGCTCGTTGCAGAAGTTTCGCACGGAAACTGACCGCCTATCCATCGTCTATTTTGATAAGGATAGGGGTGCGGAGCTTGCAATAAGGGCATTGGGTGGTAGCTATCTTCGCATAGAAAATGGTCAGCCTACGGGTATGAATCCCTTTCAACTACCTAAGACTGAAGAAAACGTGCAGTTCCTTATTCGCTTCACTAAGAAACTGGTTACTTATGGCAAAACTCCTTTAACGACAAACCAGGAAACAAGCCTGGTTCAGGCTGTCAGAGCTGTTATGAATATGGCTCCCAACATAAGAAGGCTGAGCTATGTAGTTCAGAACATGACTGAAGGCACTAACGAGAGGGAAAAAGAGGATTCAGTGCCTAAACGTCTTGCTCGCTGGATAGGCAATGGCGATCTTGCGTGGTGTTTTGACAATCCAGTCAATGAATTTGATTTGAATGAAAGTCCAATCTTTGGAATAGACGGCACCGACTTTTTGGATAACGAAGAAGTTTGCTCCCTCTTTACCGATTTGATATTCCACATGGCCGACACTCAAGTTTTCTTGGAAAGCGGGGGCCCACGTGGCGTATTGATAATGGACGCATTCTGGCAGTATCTGAAAGATCCGGAAACTGCCAAGTACGCCTTTGACAAGTTGAAGACTATTCGTAAGAAAAACGCATTTACGGTTTTTGCCACGCAGTCTCCAAAAGATATTCTGGTTAGCCCCGATGCATCGAACTTCGTTGAGAACTGCTGCACTCAGATATTTCTGCCAAATCCTAGAGGTGATGAAAAGGATTACATCGATGGATTCAAGCTCACTCAGAAGGAATTCCTTCTCATGAAGAACTTGGGTGAGCACTCAAGGACGATGCTGGTTAAGCAAAAGAACGGGTCGGCCATTTGCCGCCTTGACCTTAGCCCTTTTCCGCAAGCTTTGGATGTTCTCTCTACATCGCCTGAAAGATTACGAAAGATGGAGGAAATGATTGCCAAGTATGGAAGCAATCCAGACGATTGGCTCCCTCATTTCTTTGCGAAAGATAAATCACAGTGAAGAAGAATATAGGAGGAAAGAAAATGAAAAAATCCCTTGTTGCGTTGACACTGGTAACCGTCCTTGTTTTTACTGTTAATCCTGCGAACGCAACTGGAATTCCCGTAGTGGACGCCGCTTTGGCGACTCTTCAACAGCAAAATCAGGTTGAAAGTATCGAGCAGATGGTTAAGCAATATCAGCAATTAGTTCAGCAATATAACCAAAGCTTGAATCTCTACAGCAACTTTACGGGTAGTCGTGGCCTAGGCACCATCAACTACAACAATGCGTTGCGTAGCCTTCTTCCAGCAGACCAAGTTAACCAGATGAGTTCGGTGGCAGATAAAGGCTTAAGTGCCTTATCTTCAGCTGGTAAAGCGATCTATGACAAGTTCAACCTTGGATCGTCTTGTGAAATGCACACTAACGAT
>JAJPXW010000187.1:0-317 GCA_021205255.1 Burkholderiales bacterium | reverse complement strand
GCCTTGTTTGCTGAACTTCAGGCTTCAAGGCAGACCACGCAATCCAACATTAAGGAACGTCTAACCAATATCGAATCGACAATGGCGCAGATCGACTCTGCTACTGATTCAAAAGCGATTGCCGACTTGCAAGCGCGCCTGTCAGCGGAAGTGTCTGCTTTTAACGCTAGCGTCGCCGAAGCAAATCAAGGGCTGGAACAGCAAAAGGAGCTGTACCAGCAACAGAAAGAAAACGAAGCTCGTCAGCAGAGCATTGCCAACTTTTCCGCCTTAAGCGAAAGCGAAGTCAATTCGATGCTCAAATTTAAGTAAGAGGC
>JAJPXW010000301.1 GCA_021205255.1 Burkholderiales bacterium | reverse complement strand
CTTTATTAACACCCCTGAATAGTTTTTAACATTGAAGGCTTCCCACCACGTTTTTGGGGAAGCCTTAAAGACTTTAGTCGTCTTCATCCTTACGCTGGAAGCTAGCGGCTAGTTCCATCTGTTTCTGAATAGGCACTGGTGCATATCCGGAAAGTTCCATAGAGTAGCTGCCAGCACCCTGGGTAATGGCATTTAGTCTAGCGGCGTAACCATCAAGTTCGGACAGAGGCACTGTTCCGGAAATAATCATCATACCGCCGGCCATATTTGCCGTACCTGTAACTTGGCCGCGACGACTAGAAAGGTCACCTGTGATGTCACCCATAGCAGAATCAGGGGCAACAATTTCAATATCGACAATTGGTTCGAGAACTGTTGGCTTAGCTTTAGCTAACGCATCCTGCATAGCCTTTCTACCAGCCGATACGAAGGCTACTTCCTTGGAGTCAACTGGATGGCTCTTACCGTCGTAGACCACTACGCGGACATCATGGATTGGGTAACCAGCCACAAAGCCAGTTTGCAGCGCATCGACGACACCTTTTTCAACTGCTGGAATGAAGTTATATGGAATAGCTCCGCCTTTGACTTCGTCAACAAATTCAAAACCGGCACCACGTTCTCTCGGCTCAATTCTGAGATAGACCTCACCGAACTGACCAGCACCACCAGTCTGTTTCTTATGGCGAGCATGGCCTTCGGCTTTCTGAGCGATAGTTTCTCTATATGGAATACGTGGCGTACGAGTATTGACTTGCAGTTTGAACTGCGCAGCCATTCTTTCAAGAACGCCTTTCAAATGCTGTGCACTCAGACCACGCAACACTGTCTCGTTCAAAGTTGCATCGTGCTCCAGCTCAAGAGTTGGGTCTTCCGACAGAAGCTTATTCAGGACATCGGATAGTCTGCCTTCGTCACCACGTCTGGCAGGAGAAATTGCCAAGCCGAACATTGGTTTCGGGAAGCTCAACGGTTTCATCTTGATGTTGTCGTGATCATGGGAAGAGTGGATCACACTATCGAACACCAATTCATCGACTTTGGAGATGACGCCGATATCACCTGGTACGAGCTCTGGAACTTCAGTAGTTTCCTTGCCCTGAAGAATCATTGGATGGGCAACTTTAATAGCCTTTTTATTG
The DNA here is from genome assembly GCA_021205255.1 of Burkholderiales bacterium. GTDB lineage: Bacteria > Pseudomonadota > Gammaproteobacteria > Burkholderiales > Burkholderiaceae_F > JAJPXW01. The sequence goes on along the minus strand of JAJPXW010000301.1, from coordinate 7,216 downwards.
TCACCGACGAAAATCATATCGTCGCGACGCAAAGTGCCTTGGTGAATTCTGAATACACCGACTTTTCCAATGTACGGGTCGTTAACTACTTTAAATACGTGGGCTACTAATGGCAGGTCTGGGTCTGGAAGCAGTTTTACGTCTTCACCATTTTCATCAACGAATAGTGGCTGATTACTTTCAGACGGATTCGGAAGATGACGGACCATGACGTTAATGAGATCGTCAATTCCTGCGCCGGTCTTGCCGGAAGTAAAGCAAACTGGAACGACGTGGCCTTCTCTTAGGGCCTGTGTCAATGGTTCGTGAAGAGTAGTTGGATCGACGGAACCTTCTTCAAGGTATTTTTCCATCGCTTCGTCATCGACTTCGACAACTTGTTCAATAAACTTCTGATGAACTTCACCAACATTGGAAAAATCCGGCTCGCCTACGTCTTTAATGAAGCAGTCAATAACACGGCTGCCGTGCTCAGCAGGCAAGTTGATTGGAAGAACTTCCGGACCGAACGCCTCCCTAAGATCTTCAACTAGCTTAGGAAGATTAGTGTTTTCGGCATCGATCTTATTAACAATGATAATTCTGTTAAGTTTTCTTTCCTTTGCCCAATCCATCATGCGGCGGGTCATCAACTGGATACCGGCCGTTGCATCTACCACGATGGCTGCCGTCTTGACGGCATCGAGAGAGCCCAGCGCCTGTCCAACAAAGTCCGGATATCCCGGAGTATCAATCAAGTGGACACGAACCTCCGTACCATCTTCCTTATCGGCTTCAAAGTGGCAGCAGGCCGCTCTTAGCGAGTGCTGAACTGCTTTTTCTAATGGATCCGAGTCACAGACGGTAGTGCCTCTTTCGACGGACCCGCAGGTGATAATCATTCCGCTTTTGGCCAGGATGCCTTCCGCCAGGGTCGTTTTACCGCTACCTCCGTGACCTACTAGCGCAACGGTGCGAAGATTGTCAGTTGTAAAGCTGGGCATTTGTTAATTCCTAAATAAAGTGCATGATTCACAAACAATCTTTCGATTGTGTACCAATGAGGCAAATTTGTCGAGTAATAATTAGTGTTTAAATTAAAAATCGCCTTCTTCCGCCATTTTATGTGGTTTCTCTTTTCATCTGCTTAACAATTGGATTTTGTAAAAGAATTGGATAAATCTTTTAGCATGACTCTCCCAAATATAGAGACAGCTATAAAAGCAGTTCGTCCCATCATCGATAATGAAAGGTCTCTAAAAAGGAAAGCATATGGATATTCAAAAATACAGTACGCAATGCACCGACGAGGAATATAAAAAATTCGTCCCTTTTATTGAGCAGTTGCTTGAGCTTGCTAATAAGGAAATCCTTCCTCGTTTCCTTTCAGGAATTAACGTGGAAGAAAAAGAAGACCACTCCCCAGTAACGGCAGCCGACAAAATGGCCGAAAAAGCCATGCGGGAGCTTATTGACGAAACCTATCCTCTACACGGGGTCTACGGCGAGGAATATGGAGTAACAGAAGCCCATGGAGACTTGCCTCGGTACCGTTGGATTCTCGATCCGGTAGATGGAACCAGATCATTTATTACTAATGGTTTTCAATTCGGAACGTTAATTGCTCTTGAAAGAGATGGCGGACAAGGATTTAAACCAATGATCGGAGTGATTTCCCATCCGCAAGTAGGAGCGTGGCTTATTGGACGAGCCGAAGGCACGGAACTTTATAGATCTAATAAGGAAGCACCAACTAAAGTCCACGTTAGAAATATTACTGATCTAAGCCAGGCTACTTTGCTCACCACTTCCCATTGGACAACTCCAGAACAAAACGGCGGCCGCAGAATGCAAGATTTAATTGACCAAGTCAAACTCTATAGAACTTGGGGTGACTGCTTTGGTTATTTTGCAGTAGCTACTGGAGGAGCGGACATAATGATTGATCCATCTTTGCATTACTGGGATATAGCCGCTATCGTTCCTATCATTGAAGGTGCAGGCGGAGTGGTAGTAAGTACCCAAGGGGGCAACCCGTTAACTGATCTTTCAGCCGTTGCCGCTAATCCTATCCTTGCTAAAGAAGCTCTAATAGTGCTAGACCCGAAGCTTAGAAGCATGCTCTCCATTTAATGCCTTAAAAGTCTCCTTGAATTTATTTCCATAGATCTCGCTTTTTCCATCGTTTCCGTCGTTTCCATCGTTTCCATCGTTAAAAATTCTTTGACTTATTAACTCACAAAAGGGATGCCAAACATCCCTCTTTTCTTGTCTGAAAATATGGCATTTCTTTGCTACTAATAGATACAACTCTATTCTTAAGACTTCAGAGCCACATAACCCAACTAGTAGAAAATTCCACGGCTAACCATGGAAATTTGTGCCTTTGAACAATGTAGCCGATTCCTCTCCTATGCAAGGCAGAAGCCTCTTTTACATAGTGAGCAAAATCTTGCAAAGTTCAATTTTTGTTTCCATTGACATTTACTTTTCTGTGGAAAACTAATCGCAGGGTATCAGATAAGAATTTGAATAATTTATGCTCAAGATCCTGAAAGTCCCAGTCCTTTGCGGAGTTGCGTTATTAAGTGGCTGCGTAATGACACCGGAATTTGCCATGAGTCCCGAACAAGCGGCAGTCATTCCGGTGGGCTGGAGCTCGCCTTTCACTTTGCAACCTACTGAAAACCCCGATTTTCAAAACTGGTGGAATACTTGGAATCAAGTAGAGCTTTCGGAGCTCGTTGCTTCCGCAATGGAAAAGAACACCAGTGTCAAGGAAGCTCAGGCAAACTTGAGATACTACCGGGCCACTGTAGTTGTAACAGGATCTTCGCTGTTCCCATCATTTTCAGGAGAAGCCGATGGCAGCCGTACTCACTCCAATCGCCAGGGCGTCAATAGCTTTGGCCTGGCGCTAAGCGGAGTATGGACTTTCGATACCGGTGGCCAACTTGCCAATTGGACGGCAAGCAAAGCCAACGTCCTATCGTCGGAAGCTACTCTTGGAGATGTGCAAACAGAAATTGCCGCTCAAGTAGCCACGGCTTACGTCAATCTTCGCTTATCGCAAAGACAAGTAGAAGTAGCCAATCAGAACTTAGCTACGCAAAAGGACGCACTTGATATCGCTAGGTGGAGATATATGTCCGGCCTAGTCGAAAGCACTGACGTGGATCAAGCAATCACTTCCCTAGAGCAAACAAGGGCGAGCATCCCTGTCTACGAAGCTAACGTCCTAACTTATAGGAATTCCTTAGCTGTATTAACCAGTCGGAAACCTGAGGAAATTGGTGTGCTTCCAATGAAGGAGATTCCAGTTCCACCTAACAACTTGTCCTTAAGCATTCCTGCCGACACTTTACGCCAAAGACCTGCCGTTAGAGCCGCAGAAGCCGATGTACAGGCAGCACTGGCAAATAAAACTTCGGCCATTTCCGATTTATTCCCAAGCTTTACCCTTTCTGGAAATATTGGGCTATCGGCCGTAACCCTAGGAATGTTAGGTAAACCAGGCTCTAAATACGGCTCAATCTTAGGTACGATTAGCGTTCCTATCTTCAATTCAGGAGCACTCGTCGCTCAAGTAGTGCAAAGGGATGCCCAACTTCAAGCGGCTAACGCCCGTTACCAAGCCGCACTTCTTGAAGGAGTGCAAGCAGTCGAAGATGCATTAAATGATATTTGGTCTGTTCAGTTACGACTGAAATCACTCAAAATCGCAGAGGAATCAGCAGTCCGTGCTGCAACTAGCGCAAGGCAAAACTATCAAGCAGGTCTACAAGACTTCACTGTAGTGTTGACAACCCAGCAGACCCTCCTAAGTGTCCAAGAATCCTATGCCCAGGCAGAAGCTTCTTTAGCACTAGCCTACATCTCGCTTTACCAAGCAATGGGCGGAGGCTGGAAAGTACCAGAAGGCTTTGAGAAGAAACATGACAGAACAGAAAAAATCTAAAGATCTAAATAAAGATAAACAAGCTTTGCTTGGCGATATGCATAAGAAGCCTTTCTTCAAAAGGTTTTCTACTTGGTTTGTATTACTTATTCTCCTTGGAGTCGCCGCCGGAGGCTGGAAATATTGGGCTGACCACAAGACTGTCAAATACAGTTTTGTTACAGCAAATGCAGAAAAAGGCGACTTAAGTGTCACGGTTTCCGCCAACGGCACCATCAACCCCGTGAGAACGGTATCAATTGGTAGTGAACAGTCAGGCATCGTAAGAAAAGTTAATGTCGATGTAAACGATCCTGTTCAAAAGGGACAAATTCTTATTGAGCTTGACGATGTAAAGCTCAATGCCTCGGTTGAAAGAGCCAAGGCTACTCTTTTGTTATCGAAAGCTAACCTAGCCGAAGCAAAGGCTACTCTTAAAGAAGCCCAAACAAAACTCAACCGCCTCAATGAAGTAAGACGGCTTTCTGGTGGAAAAAGCCCAAGTAAAACCGAACTGGAAAGCCAAGAAGCGACAGTAGCTATTGCCGAAGCTTCTGTGCAAAGCGCAGAAGCGCAAATCACCGATAGCGAAGAAGCATTGAAGTCGGCAGAAACCGACCTCTACAAGTCCAAGATCTACTCACCTATCGATGGAATAGTGCTCACCCGTGCCGTCGAACCTGGCTATGCTGTAGCAGCTTCCCTTCAGGCAGTGGAACTTCTGACCTTGGCTACCGATATGAGGACTCTTGAACTGCAGGTTAATGTAGACGAGGCAGACGTTGGAGCAGTCAAACCTGGCCAGCATTGCTACTTTACCGTCAGTGCTTATCCAGATAGACGCTTTCCAGCTGAAATTACTAAAGTAGCTTTTGGAGCCACAACTACTGATAACGTAGTAACCTACGTTACATACTTGGATGTCAAAAACGACGACCTAGCCCTTCGTCCTGGCATGACAGCGACTGCCGTCATACAAACAGCGGCTCTAAAAGACTCCCTGTTAGTTCCGAACACGGCATTACGGTTTAAGCCGACTGTTGAAGTCGAAGAAAGCAATAACCCATTCAACATGTTTGGTCCGCCTCCACGTAGACAAGCCCAGAAGCATGCAGGCACTGAAGCAAGCTCAACCGTTTTCAATAAGCCTGGCAAGGTCTATGTCATGAAAGACGGACAGCCAGTAGAAGTGCCACTAACTGTTGGCTACACCGATGGAAAAATGACCCAAGTAGTTGAAGGTGAATTGCAACCAGGTCAACCCGTAATCATTGACCAGAAGCGAGGCAGCGCATAAAAATGGCTCAAGAAACCACTCCTTTAGTCGAATTAATAGGAATCGGGAAGCGCTATGGAATGGGCGATACGGCTTTCTATGCGCTTAACGATATAAACCTAAAAATTTATAACAAGGAGTTCGTTGCCATCATGGGTCCAAGCGGCTCCGGAAAATCGACTTGCATGAATTTGATCGGTGCGCTCGATACCCCTTCAAAAGGCCAGTATCTATTCAACGGTCACCATGTAGAACATTTCACGCAGGACGAGCGGGCATTGCTCAGAAGAAAGTATTTAGGCTTCGTTTTCCAGGGATTTAACCTTTTAGCTAGGACCAGTGCGGTAGAAAACGTTGAGCTCCCACTTCTTTACCGTGGAGAAAGTCCATCGGTAAGAAGAGAAATGGCAATGGCAGCCTTGGAAAAAGTCGGGCTTACCGATTGGAAAGACCACACACCTTCCGAGTTGTCAGGCGGTCAACAGCAACGAGTGGCCATTGCCCGGGCTATTGTCACGCATCCCAAACTATTGCTAGCTGACGAACCTACGGGAAGCTTGGACTCTCACCGTAGCGTGGAAATTATGGAGCTTCTTCAGCAACTAAACGAAGACGAGCACATTACTGTCGCTCTCGTCACCCATGAACCTGATATGGCTGCTTACGCGAGACGCAAAATTCATTTCGTTGACGGCAACGTAGAAAGCGACACAGGGTACAAACCATGATAGGAAACGCTCTATTACTGGCTTTGCGCCAGATTTTTAGAAATCCGATGCGCTCAATGCTCACGGTTTTAGGCATTGTGATTGGCGTAGCTGCAGTTATTACCATGGTCACTATCGGTAATGGCGCCACTCAACAAGTCAGAGAAGAGATATCAGCTCTAGGGTCTAACTCCCTCATGATTCGACCAGGCCAGAGATTAGGACCAGGCCAAGCCGTAGGTGCTCCTTCTTTTAAGGAAGAAGATGCGGATGCCATACGCACTCAAATTGCTGGCATTCATGCTGTAGCTCCCTCCAGAACTTCCACTACGGTAGTAGTGGCCAATGGTAAAAACTGGTCTACTTCCGTCATTGGTTCGACCAATGCTTATTTCGATGTTGCCGGTCTGGCCTTGCAAGAGGGTAGACAATTCGAACCAAACGAAGTTCGCGGTGGAAGCGCTGTATGCGTAATCGGTACGACAGTACAAAAAGAGCTGTTCGACGACCGGCCTGTGATTGGCGAACTTCTGAGAATCAAAGGTTTTTCTTGTCAGATTATTGGTTTGCTTGAACCTAAAGGCCAGTCTGGATTCGGTCTGGATAAAGACGACATCGTCCTTATTCCACTAAACACCTATAACAGAAGACTCGCAGGCAATGGCCGAGTTCCGCTTCTTACAGTTTCCATTGAACCCGATAGCGATATTGAGCGTGTTAAGCAGGGTGTTAAGCTCTTATTAAGAGAAAGAAGAGCCCTGTCGGCTGCTGATGCGGATAACTTCAGCGTATTAGACACCTCCGAACTCATTGACACTATTTCCAAGACCCAGGAAGTCATGACGACTTTACTTGGCGCAGTAGCTGCCGTCAGTTTGCTTGTCGGTGGTATTGGCATCATGAACATCATGCTGGTAAGCGTTACTGAAAGGACTCGTGAAATTGGAGTTCGACTGGCCATCGGCGCAATGGGAAGCGAAGTTCTTCTTCAATTCCTTATTGAATCCATCATGTTGGCTTGTCTTGGAGGACTGGTAGGTATTGTCCTAGCACTTGGAATGTCCATTGGACTTACGCATTTTATGAACGTGCCTTTCGCTTTTGATCCAATGATCAATCTGCTTTCCTTTGGCTTTGCAGCATTCATTGGCGTAGTTTTTGGCTATTTCCCTGCTCGAAGGGCGGCCAAGATGGATCCAATCGAAGCAGTAAGTCACGAATAGAAACACGCTTTAACTAATATTAAAATAGCAAAAAATCAATAAGTTAACCAATCTCCCCTATAATACGCACTCACTGCAATAGTAAGAAAATAGA
>JAJPXW010000112.1 GCA_021205255.1 Burkholderiales bacterium | reverse complement strand
GGCCATGATTGAGGCTGTAACTCGCCAGCCGCCACCAAGAGCCCGCGGAGGTCGTCCAAAGTTGAGATACGCACACCAGGGCGGTCAAAATCCTCCGATTATCGTCATCCATGGAAACGCGTTACAAGACGTGCCGGATAACTATAGAAGATACCTTGAAGGATGGTTTAGGGAAAAATTTAAATTGGAAGGAACGCCGTTAAGAATCGAATTTAAAACAAATAGGAATCCTTACGCTCAAAACGGCTAACTTCAAATGGTACATTATTATAAAAAAGTAGAATTTCCTAAGCATTGAATAACGCAGAAAGTGCGCTCGGAGAATAATTATGACAAAAGGGCAGTTACTCCAGGATCCGTTTCTCAATAGTCTTCGCAAAGCCAGAATTCCTGTCTCCATCTATCTTGTCAACGGTATTAAGTTGCAAGGGCAGGTTGAATCTTTTGATCAGTATGTCGTGTTGTTGAGGAATACTGTAACGCAGATGGTTTACAAACATGCCATTAGCACTGTCGTACCAGCAAGACCTGTTCCAATGGGAGCTGAACAGACCGAATCGGAAAGCTAAGAAAAAACGGTGGATAAAGAAGTAGAACAGGGGGCCGATGGCCCCCAAAAAGTCTGGTTAGTATCTGTTACTTTGGGTGGGCGTGGACACCCTGGATCGGCTGAAGAGCTTAGCGAGCTGGCAACTTCAGGTGGATTTGAACCAGTTGGACTTTCTGAAGTTAAAAGAGATAAGCCCGATCCTAAATACTTTATCGGCAGTGGCAAAGTAGAAGAAATAAAAGATCTTGCCACTAAGGCGCAAGCTACTATTTTGATTTTTGATTCGCCTCTGTCGCCTGCGCAGCAAAGAAATCTAGAAAGAGAAACTGGAATTGAAGTTCTCGATCGCACTAGTTTGATTCTGGAAATTTTCCGTCAAAGAGCAAAGACAAGAGAAGGTCGCCTGCAAGTTGAACTTGCCCGTCTAACGCATTTATCCACAAGGTTAGTCCGTGGATGGACGCACTTGGAACGCCAGCGCGGAGGGCTTTCAAAAACAGGTGGACCAGGTGAAAAGCAAATTGAGCTTGACCGACGCATGATCGGCGTGCGTATTAAGGCGTTAAAAGCCCAGCTTAAAAAGTTAGAGCGCCAAAGAAATACCCAGCGCAAGTCAAGGCAAAAAGGCGGAAGCCTGACAGTGACGCTAGTCGGTTACACAAATGCCGGTAAATCGACTCTATTTAATCAATTGACCCGTGGCGAAGTCTATGTCGCTAATCAATTATTTGCCACTTTGGATCCAACGGCTCGTCGCTGCTTTATCGATGACGACACTGAAGTTGTATTAAGCGATACAGTTGGTTTCATAAGAGGTTTACCGCATCAGCTTATTGAAGCTTTTAAGTCAACTTTGGATGAAGCATCACAAGCTGATCTTCTTTTACAGGTAGTTGACGCTTCAAGTCCAGTGCTTGAAGATCAAGTAGCAGAAGTCAATAAAGTACTTACTGAAATCGGCGCAGGCGATATCCCTCAGATTCGTGTCTATAACAAAATTGACCTTATCGATAGGGAGCCGTTCTTAACTCTTAATAGTAAAGAAGAGCCTATTGCCGTTGGCATCAGTGCCACTGAAGGTCAAGGACTGGATCTATTAAGAAAAGCGATTGGCTATTACGCCGAGAAAAAGAAGGAAATGATACAGAGTTCAGCCGAGCACGAAGATGAAGATTGGCTTAAGGAATTCGAAAGATAGTCCTCTGATTAAAAAGACTATTTGAATATTTAATCTGTTACATTTCTGTCTTGAAAAAAGATGGATCACCACCATATATCGTAAGATTCTCAACAGGCCGGAATGATAGAATCCAGCCGATTTTCACAGCTGATTCAATCAGCTAACAGAGGGGAACTACGAAATATGTCTTTGAATGACCCACGCTGGGGCAGAAATAATCCTGACGAAGAACCAAACGACGACAAGAAGAAAAAAGAGGCGGGTTCTTCCGATGAGTCTTCGCGCGAACCGGAATTAAGAGAACCCGAACAACGGGAACCGGAGATGCGCGAGCCAGAACTGCGCGAGCCCAGAAGAGACAAGCGGGACGAGGAAGCCTTTAACCGCCACCAGCATCGCAATAGCAACAATTCAGATCAGGAAAATGATCTGGAAGAGTTGTGGAAGCAGTTCAACGACAAGATCAACTCCATGCTCGGAGGAAAAGGTCCTTCTACACCCAGACAGAAACCTAGAGCAGAACAGAAGCCTAAGGTCGAAGAACCAAAACCGACTCCTAGGCAAGAGCAACGTGACGACTTTATTGAGCCGCCACCAAGGGAAGGTCATCCTTTCCAAAACCCACAACCAGAGCAGCCTAAAGAACCGCCAAAATCAGCTGGTCCGAGCGGTGGTGGAAGAGGACCAAGAAGACCGGTCTTTAACTATCGTCCACAGTTCTCAAAAGGAACGGGCATTGTAGCCGTGGTTGCGTTAATTATTGCATTCCTGGCCTGGTGCGCTTCCGGCTTCTACATTGTTCCGGAAGGCCAGAGAGGTGTGGTAACAACTTTCGGTAAATATTCCAGTACCTCGAACGCTGGTATTAGATGGCACATGCCATGGCCATTCCAGGATGCGACCTTAGTGGATATCTCTTCAGTTAGAAAAACTGAAGTTGGTATGAAGAGCTCGGCTCATCGCCTTAAAGAAGCTTTGATGCTGACTGACGATGAAAACATCGTTGACGTGATGTTCAATGTCCAGTACAGAATTAAAGATGGCCTTGGCGCCGAAGAATTCCTTTTCAGAACTAGAGATCCAATTGGTGCCGTAATTCAGACAGCTGAATCGGCAATGCGTGAAGTCGTTGGCCGTAAGAAGATGGACAGCGTGCTCTTTGAAAGCAAGCAGGAAATTGCTGAAGAAGTCATGAGACTGATGCAGGAAATGCTTGACCGTTATCAGAGTGGCATCCAGATCACTTCCGTAGCTATTCAGAACGCACAGCCACCAGAGCAAGTCCAAGCTGCTTTTAACGATGCGGTTAAAGCCGGTCAGGACAGAGAGCGTCAGATTAACGAAGGCGAAGCCTATGCTAACGACGTAGTGCCAAAAGCAAAAGGTTTGGCAGAACGTCTGCGCCAGGAAGCCGAAGGCTATAAGTCGAAAGTAATTTCGACAGCTGAAGGTGATGCGTCACGTTTCGATCAGGTCTACCATGAATATGAAAGAGCTCCAAAAGTAACTCGCGACCGTATGTATGTCGATACTTTGCAGCAAGTGTTGAACAACACGAAAAAAGTGTTGATCGACAGCAAGAGCTCGAATAATCTTCTGTACCTGCCTCTCGACAAGTTGACAGAAAGAGCTTCGGCTCCTGCACCTACGACTACAGCCGCAGCTCCAGAACAAACTACGAGCTATGGGACGACACCTGAGATTCCACAGATAACTCAGACCACGCAGACCAGTATCGATAACGATGCGCAAATGCAGAGACCGTCCCGTGTATCTCGCTCACTTAGATAAAGATCAAAGATAAAAGATAAGGAATAGAAAGCTTCATGAAAAAATCGATTTACTTCCTATTTTTCTTAATTATCGCCGCCTATCTCGTTAAGAGTTGCCTCTACATAGTTGGAGAAAGGGAGTATGCCTTGGTATTCATGCTTGGCGAATTAAGAACAGTAGAAGCTAATCCAGGTTTGCACGTCAAGTGGCCCGCTCCATTGGAAAATGTAGTTTTCCTGGATAAGCGCATCCTTACTATCGACACTCCTAATGCCGATCTGGTACAGACTAGCGAAAAGAAAAACTTAATGATTGACTCCTTCGTTAAGTGGAGAATTATTGATCCTCGTAAGTATTGGGTTTCTTTCCAGGGTAGCGAAAAAGCCGCTGAAGACCGTATGGCCGCATTGTTACGCGACGTGCTACACCAGACCGTTAACCGCAGGACTGTAAACGACATTACTTCCCGCGATAGAGCAAAAGCTATGCAGGAAATTTCCGAAGCTTTGCAAAAACGTGTTGAGGATCTTGGCGTTCAGATCGTCGATGTCCGCTTAAAGAGAGTTGACTTCACTCCTGAGATTTCGGAATCCGTCTATCGCAGAATGGAGGCCGAGCGTAAGAGAGTCGCTAGCGAAGAACGCTCCAAGGGCGCTGCTGAAGCCGAAAAAATTAAGGCCGATGCTGACCGTCAGAGACAGGTCATCCTAGCTGATGCCTATAAAGATGCCCAACAGATTAAGGGTCAAGGCGATCAAAGGGCAAATGAGGTATATGCTGATGCCTTTGGAAAGGATCCGGAATTTGCTAAGTTCTACCGTTCCATCGACGCCTATAGAAGCTCGTTTGGGAAACCGGAAGACATGCTAGTTGTCGATCCATCCAGTGAATTTTTCGATTACTTAAAGAATTCGCACGGAGCCCCAGCAGAACCTGCGAAATAAACTCCTAAGGAGAACACTATGCAAACCCTTCTATGTGCTGTCGGTTTATTCCTTCTCATAGAAGGGTTTTTTCCATTGGTATCGCCCGAGTCTTGGAAAAAGATGATCGTGCAGGTACTGCAAATTCCTAATGACAAAATACGTCTAGTCGCCCTAGTCAGTGTAATCTTTGGTCTGCTTTTAGTTTGGAGCACTTGGCTGATTTTTTAATAAGGACGATTCCATGTCGGTGTGGCTACTTCCCGAGAACATTGCGGACATGCTTCCTCGCGAAGCCCGACTCATAGAAAGACTCAGATCTAAATTCTTCTCCCTTGTTCAAAGCCACGGTTTCGAAGTGGTAAGACCACCTATGATCGAATATGTTGACTCCCTGCTGACTGGTTCAGGAAGCGACTTAGATCTAAGAACATTCAAAATCATCGATCAAGTTTCTGGCCGTACCTTAGGCATTCGTGCGGACATGACGCCGCAAGTAGCCAGAATCGATGCGCATATCCTGAATCGCTCAGGAATTTCCCGGCTTTGCTACGCCGGATCCGTACTTCATGCAAGACCATTACATCCAATTGCCTCTCGGCAGCCATATGTTTGCGGTATAGAGCTTTTCGGCTCTTCAAGCCATCAAAGCGATCTTGAAGTAATAAGAATAGGGTTGGAAGTTTTAAATAGCTTCGGTCTGGACGACCAATATTTGGATATTGGACACGTAGGTGTTGTCAGAAGCGTTCTCGATACTGACCCAAGAGCCCATGAATGCTTGCCTGAGATTCTTACGGCATTAAAGTTAAAAGATCCTACTGAACTTGATTTAGCCGTCGATAAATTAAAACCCGAAACCGTTAAGGCCCTGATTAAATTAATGCGGCTATTTGGCGGTGAAGAAGTCCTCGATAAGATCGAAGAAGAGCTGTCGGCATTTCCAGGTGTTAGAAAAGCTGTTGAAGAAGTAAGGTGGATTGCCGAAAGATGCCAGGCCAAGCACATAAGTTTTGATTTTTCCGCTGTGCATGGCTACCAATATTTAACAGGTATCACCTATAGCGTAACGATTCCTGGTTGCTACCAATCAGTTTTAAGAGGCGGTCGCTACGATAACGTTGGATCCAAATTTGGCCGGGATAGACCCGCTGTTGGATTTACACTCTACCTGCGAGAAATGATTGGAGTAATTCCAACCAAGAGGCCTTATGCAATAGTTGCGCCTGGAGATATCGATGATCCAGCATTGACTGAAAAGATTAATTCCCTTAGAGGAGAGGGGAAGATAGTAGTGCAACTACTTCCCGGAGATAACTTTGAATCCCTGGAAGATGCCTTCAGATTAGATGAAGAATTAGTATTAGAAGATGGAAAATGGCAGATTGTCCGTCGTTACTTCAAAAAGGAGTGAGAAATGCCAATAAATGTAGTGGTCGTCGGTGCCCAGTGGGGTGACGAGGGCAAAGGTAAAATCGTAGACTGGCTTACTGAAAGCGTTCAAGGCGTTGTGCGTTTTAATGGCGGACATAATGCCGGTCATACCCTTGTCGTCAATGGCAAGAAGACTGTGGTTCGCATCATTCCATCTGGCATCATGCATCCAGGAGTTATGTGCTATATCGGTAACGGTGCAGTTGTCTCGCCTGAAGCATTCCTCGGTGAAGTTGACGAATTGGAAGCTGCTGGCGTTAATGCTGAAGCTCGTATTCGCATTTCTGGTGATTGCCCATTGATTCTTCCTTATCACGTCAAGCTTGACCATGCTAGAGAAAACGCATTGGGTGATAAGAAGATTGGCACAACTGGTCGTGGGATTGGTCCAGCCTACGAAGACAAAGTAGCTAGAAGAGCGATTCACGTTTGCGACCTACTTGAACCAGAAATGTTTGCAGAAAAAGTCAGAAGAAACTGCAAGCTCATAAATTTCTTATTGACTGAGTACTACAAGACCGAGCCAGTTGATGTAGAAAAAATGATCACGGATACGTTGGCTCTTGCTCCGAGAATTACCAATAAGATCTGCGATGTCTCCCATACTCTGAACGTATTGATGGCTCAAGGCCAGCAGTTCCTCTTTGAAGGAGCGCAGGGTACGATGCTAGACATCGACCATGGCACTTACCCATTTGTGACTTCCAGCAATACGGTTGCCGGTACAGCCAGTCCGGGTGCTGGAGTTGGACCAGAAAAGCTCAACTACATCCTTGGCATTACTAAAGCTTATTGCACAAGAGTGGGTTCAGGTCCATTCCCAACTGAGCTATTTGATGAAGTTGGTGAAGAACTCCGTAAGAAAGGAAACGAGTACGGCGCTGTCACTGGTCGTCCACGTCGTTGCGGATGGTTTGATGGAGCAGCTTTGCGGAGATCCGTTGAACTCAATGGCTTATTAGGCCTAGCAGTCATGAAACTCGATGTCCTTGATGGTCTGACAACAGTCAAGCTCGGGGTAGGTTATGAATGCGATGGCAAGAGACTAGATGTAATGCCTGTTGGAGCCGAATTGGTCGCCAAATGCATTCCTATCTATGAAGAATTCCCTGGCTGGAGTGAATCCACTTTTGGTATTACAGAATGGGATAAATTGCCAGAGAACGCCAAGAAGTATCTCAAGCGTCTATCTGAAGTTGCAGGAGCTCCATTGGCAGTAGTTTCGACCGGTCCTGACCGCGAGCAAACTATTCTCTTAAAGAATCCGTTTGAGTAATTCGTCTCTTAATCCATAAAGGTAAATAATCATGAAAGACCTTCATGTTTCTTGGCAGACCTATGGCGAGCTCCTTGAGACACTAGCAGAGATCGTCTATAAAAGTGGATGGAAGTTCGATTCCTTACTTTGTCTGTCAAGAGGTGGTCTTCGGCCTGGAGATGTACTGTCCAGAATTTACGATATTCCTTTAAGCATTCTGGCTGCTAGTTCCTACCGGGATGCTGCTGGAACTATTCAAGGAAAGCTTAATATTGGTCAATATATCGCTTCGAGTCGGCCAAACTCGGTCAAGGGAAAAGTGTTAGTGGTGGACGATCTCGTTGACTCTGGATTGACCATGAAGAAAGTGATTGAGCACATCAGGGACAAGATTCCTAATGTGACGGAAGTCAAGCTTGCTGTAATTTGGTGGAAGAAAACATCAATTGTGATTCCTGACTTCTATGTTCAATATTTGGCCGACAGTCCTTGGATTCATCAACCTTTTGAAGAATACGATGCGATGAGCATTTCCGAATTGCTTGATAGGACCAAGAATTACGACCTTATTATCAGAGCTCCGGAAACTGTCACTGAAAACGAATAGATTTTTGCTCTGCTGAGAATTTTTAGGATTCGAAGTAGAGTAAAGCAAATTGGGCGGGTTGTACTTTACCAATTGCGGTAGAAGTTGGTTTCATGTACAATCCCCACTCTGTTGCCCAGGTGGCGAAATTGGTAGACGCACTAGCTTCAGGTGCTAGCGCCTTCACGGGCGTGAAGGTTCAAATCCTTTCCTGGGCACCAGTTTTTCCTTATTTTTCAAGCTGTTGTTTGAATTACCGTATTAAGTTCAAATACAGTACTACTTCAAAAGTCAAAGCTTTGTAGGAAGTAAAGCCAAATTTGGCAGTAGTAGTTAATCCATTTTGTAAATTTAACGAATCTCCTAATGAAGCTTGTGCAGGAATTAGGAATGTTTCTTCCCTATACTTCAATTCCTTTGCTATTCAGCTTGATTTTAATAATTTGCCAATTTTGATTCCTCGTCCCATAAGAACGAAATTTAACGACTGACGAGAGGCAGCCTAGTTAAGAATCTTAAGAAGCCACAACTCAAATACAACTTCAGGGAAAGTTGTCTTCTCCGCTCTTCATAGCAATAGCTAATATGAACGACCAATGTAGTGGCGAGCGTAATTCTTCTGATGTAAGCGCCGGAACTCTGCAAATTTCTATTCAGCGTATCAATGAACCAGCCCTATCCATGCAAGAAATGAGTGGATATGAGCTAAGT
>JAJPXW010000157.1:6687-8489 GCA_021205255.1 Burkholderiales bacterium | reverse complement strand
GCATATCCTTACAAATGCCTTATTGAAGAATGGTATTGATAAGATATATGGCGTAGTAGGAATCCCCGTTACAGATTTTGCACGAATTGCGCAGGCCAAAGGCATTAGATATATCGGAATGCGTCATGAATCTAATGCTGGTAACGCAGCTGCTGGCCAAGGTTTCCTGACAGGATTCCCTGGCGTGTTCCTTACTGTTTCGGCTCCCGGTTTTTTAAACGGCATTACTGCATTAAAAGAAGCTACTGAAAATGGCTGGCCTTGCATCCAGATAAGTGGTTCATCCACTCGCAACTTAATTGATCTGAATGAAGGTGATTATGAAGGACTTGATCAGTACAACTTTGCTAAGCCGTTCTGCAAAGCTGCATATCGTATCGATAAACCTGAAGATATTGCGCTGGGCGTAGCACGCGCTATCCGTGCGGCAAGCTCCGACAGGCCTGGTGGAGTCTATCTTGACGTACCAAGCGATTTGCTAGGCGCAGTCATGGATTACGATGCCGCTCAGAAAACCTTGTATAAGGTCAATGATCCGAAGCCCGCAGTAATCCCTTCAATGAGTTCTGTCCAAGCGGCATTTGATCTTTTGAAGAATGCGAAGAATCCACTTATCTATTTAGGTAAAGGCGCTGCAATCGCCATGGCCGACAAGGAAATCCAGACATTCGTTAAAAAGACTGGATTCCCATACCTTGCTATGTCGATGGCCAAAGGTCTAATTCCAGATACCGATCCACAAAATGCAGGTTCGGCAAGAGGATTAGCAATGCGCACTGCCGATGTAGTGATGTTAATTGGCGCTCGCTTGAACTGGATGCTGAATTTTGGTAAGGGTAGACGCTGGAACGAGAATGTTAAATTCATCCAGGTCGATATCGATCCATTAGAAATTGATAATTCTCGCTATATCGCAGCTCCAGTAGTTGGGGATATTAAGTCGACAATGGCCTTGTTCCTGCAATTGCTAGAGAAGAATCCTCTAAAGGTCGACCCGGCTTGGCCAAAGCTACTAGATCAAGATAAAGAGAAAAACACCGCAAGATTCGCAAAAATGACTTCGGCCGATACCGTGCCGATGACTCATTACAACGCACTTGGCGCTATTAAGAAAGTTACTGATAAATATCCTGACCTCTACATTACAAATGAAGGAGCCAATGCACTAGATGATTGTCGGGATATTATCGATATGCAACTTCCGCGTCATCGTCTTGACTGTGGAACTTGGGGAGTAATGGGAATTGCTCTTCCATATGCCATAGCAGCAGCCATTACTATGAAGAAACCAGCTCTTGCTATCTGTGGCGATAGTGGATTTGGTTTTGATGCAATAGAAGTCGAGACCATTTGCCGCTACAAGCTGCCAATCACTGTCTTAATTCTGAATAATGGTGGCATCTATAGAGGGGACTATAAGAACTTAGGAACTGATGGTGATCCATCGCCCCTGACTTTGGATGGAAAGGCTCATTACGAAAAAATGATCGAAGGTTTTGGCGGAAAAGGCTACTTCGCTGAAACTCCAGAACAGGTCACGCAATATCTGTCGGAAGCTATTGAATCTGGCAAGCCATGCATGATCAATGTCCAGCTCAGCATCCACTCTGGTAAGGAAAGCGGCCATATTGGCAGTCTGAATCCAACCCCAGTAAGAGGACCGCTCGCCGAGCCGGAGAAAAAGTAATTATCAAAAATAAGTAGTCAACAAGAGACAGATCCCTGGACACTCGCAAAGCGCTTGGAATCTGCCTGATTCGATAGGTATTTATATGTATAACATCATAGTAAATGACATCATC
>JAJPXW010000157.1:1139-6677 GCA_021205255.1 Burkholderiales bacterium | reverse complement strand
CCTTTGATGCCCATCAGACCCAGGCTTTGAACAAGGTGGTTCTTGATATCGAATTGCCGGAGGAGTTGTTCATTTCCATTACAAAGGCCACTCGTCATATGCTTTTTGAAGACATAACACTGACAATTGTGGCATTCGCCGGTGTCATCATCATGTTCTTCATCAGCTTCTTTATTTGTTGGAAGTTTTGGCGGCACACAGTCAAAGAGGCTGCAGTCTGCGCTTTGATCGCTGGTTCTCCAACGATTGGATTCCTTGGTTTTGCTGTGTTGGATCCTATTTTCGGTGCGACAACGGAAACTGGTTTGGTGGTAGCTATCGTGGCTATTGTGGTGAACGCCGTCACGATTCCTATCGGCTTTTATCTATTGAACTTGGGAGGCAGTCCGCTAGATAGTCAGAAGCCTGAAGCTCAGCAAGCTGCTGCAAAAGCCGCTTTGGGAACGCCTGCTGCAACAACGGCAAAAGCAGCTACTACAACTGCTCAAACAACTGCAACACCTGCTCCTGCAGCTCAGGCAACACCAGCTCCTGCTACAACTCCGGCACCAGCTCCTGCCGCAAAAGCAGCTCCAGCTAAGAAAAACAGTAGTGGAGGAAGCCTGCATGCCTTAATCAATGCTTTGGAACAGCCAGTTGTATGGTCGCCTATACTGGCAGTCATTATCGTATTGATTGGAATCAGAATCCCAGATTACTTCTATCCATCATTCACATTAATCGCTAAAGCAAATTCAGGTGTTGCAGTGTTTGCCGCCGGCTTGGCATTGGCTTCTGTGAAGTTCAGCCTCGGCTTCGAAATTATTTGGAATACGTTCTACCGTGTCCTGCTGACACCGTTCTGCATTGGTTTAGTTGCTGTATGGTGCGGGATTTATGGAGAGAAGCTCGAGATGTTGGTTATGTCCGTGGCTTTGCCACCAGCCTTCTCCGGGATCATCATCAGTTCTCGTTATCAAATCTATGTGAGGGACGGTGCCTCGTCATTGGCAGTAAGTACTTTCGCTTTCGCTTTTGCCGCTCCATTCTGGATGTGGTTCACTCCGATGATGCAGCACTGGTTTATGTAAGAACCGCATAGTTTGCAAAGCTTATTAAAAGCTAATTGAAAAGGACGCTTCGGCGTCCTTTTCAGAAAAGGGGCTTAGCTTTTGAATCCCTGAGTTGAACCGAATTTTCTCAATTACTAACTCTCAAATCTAGCAATCGGGCATTAAAAGAAATGCCTATAGTCATTTATATAAGCACAATTGCACATTAAGTAATCTGTTAATTACTGGTATTCCAGGCTTTCTTTAAGGCTTGGCACAAAATCCCAAAGAGGAAAAGCATGACATCGCAAAGACTGGCAATGGATGGTATGACTGCAGCTAGTTATGCCGCATATGCATTATCTGACACTATTTATATTTATCCCATTACTCCTGCTTCGCATATGGCAGAGACATTGGAAAAGTGGTCCGTAAAAGGGAAACTCAACCTTATGGGACATACAGTAGAAATCAAGGAGATGCAGTCCGAAAAAGGCGTAGCTGGTGCAGTCCATGGCAGCCTTGCCGGAGGTGCGCTAACCACAACAGTTACAGCTTCCCAAGGTTTGATGTTAATGATTCCAAACATGTACAAGATCTCTGGCGAACTTTTACCTGGAGTCTTCCATGTAACGACCCGGTCTTTGTCAGCTCACGCTTTGTCAATTTTTGGGGATCATCAGGACGTGATGGCTGTTCGTCAGACTGGTTTTGCAATGCTCGCGAGCGCTTCTGTGCAAGAATGCATGGACCTGTCTCTAGTGGCCCACTTGTCTGCCATATCCGGCTCGTTGCCAATCGTTCATTTCTTTGATGGCTATCGCACAAGCGATGAAATCCAAACCATTGAAGTCATTGATCCAGAGAAGATGCGTGATCTCGTTGAATGGCATAAGGTTGATGCTTTTAGACGTGCTGCAATGGAACCAGAGCGTCCAAATATTAGAGGCACAGCTCAAAATCCCGATGTCTATTTCCAGAATAGAGAGGCTCCGAACGTAATTTATGACGATTTTATCCAGCACGTCAAAGACAACATGGCTAAAGTAGAAAAGCTTACTGGCCGCTCCTACCATCCATTTGACTACGTAGGACATCCAGAAGCTGACCGCGTAGCCGTATCCATGGGATCTAGTTGCGATTGCTTGGAAGAAGTCGTGAACTACCTTAATAAGAACGGAGAAAAAGTAGGTCTAATTAAGGTGCGTCTATATCGGCCATTTTCGACAATGGACTTCCTTAATACTTTGCCTCCTACTGCTCAAGTCGTTTGTGCTCTTGACCGTACAAAAGAGCCCGGTTCTCAAGGAGAGCCTCTTCTGCAAGACGTTTGTACGGCCTTAATGGCGATTAGAAAGAATCCAATAGTAGTTGGCGGACGCTATGGTTTAAGTTCCAAGGAATTTACGCCAGCCATGGCGCTAGCCGTGTTTGACAATATGAGAAGAAAGGCACCGTTCCCAAGATTTACTGTAGGAATTAAGGATGATGTTTCTCATTTGTCATTGCAAGTAGGACCATGGCTTAATACTCTTCAACCTAATACTTACCAATGCATCTTTTATGGCTTCGGTTCAGATGGAATGGTGAGTGCTAGTAAAGAAGTAGCTAAGATCATTAGTGACGTAACTGGCAAATACGCTCAAGGCTACTATTACTACGATTCCAAGAAATCTGGAAGCCTCACAATTTCCTATCTAAGGTTTGCTGATCGTCCTATTCACTCTCCTTACTTAATTAAACAAGCCGACTACATAGCCTGTGCAAAGCAGATCTATGTCAAGCGTGGCTACGATATGGTCAGCGACTTAAAGGAAGGTGGAATTTTTGTCCTGAATTCCGAATGGGATAGCCTAGAAAAGATGGAGAAGGAACTTCCCGATTATGTAAAAAGAGATATAGCTGGGAAAAAAGCAAAGTTCTACAACATTAACGCTTCTAAGTTAGCTGCGGACTTGGGACTTGGCCATCGGTTAAACCTCATCATGACTGTGGCCTTCTTAAAGCTCAGTGGAATTGCTGACTTTGATAAGGCAATTGCTGAATTAAAAGACGAGATTAAAGAAGTTTATCGTTCTAAAGGACCTAAAGTTATTGCCGACGACATTAAAGCAATTGACGAAGCCTTAGGTAGTTTGCAACAAATCCAATATCCAACTGCTTGGGTCAACATTGTCGAGCCGCAAGAACCTTCTCAGCCTGTCCCACAGTTCATTAAAAAAGTTTTTGAGCCCGTTGAAAAGCTCGATGGTAATGAACTGCCTGTTTCATTCTTTAATCCTGCGGGATTCCAGCCAACTGGTACTTCAGCTTATGAAAAGCGCACAGTAGCTTTCGAAATTCCTGAGTGGGAAGCGGATAAATGCGTCCAGTGCTACCAATGCGCTTTTATTTGTCCACATGCTGCAATTCGGCCTTACTTAGCTACTGATGAAGAATTAAAGAACGCACCGGATACTTATAAGACTATTCCTGCTAAGGACGAACCTCTACACGGTTTGCATTTCCGTCAGCAAGTTTATCCACAGGATTGCGTGGGCTGTGGCTCATGTGCCTATAACTGTCCGGCTCCAGGCAAAGCATTAGTGATGAGACCACTTGCTGAACAATTGGATACCCAGAAACAAAACTTGCAGTTTGCCCAAGAGAATATTTCAATTAAAGACGAGATTATGACGAAGTGGACGGTCCATGGAAGTCAGCTTCAGCAACCACTTATGCAGTTTTCTGGGGCATGTGCGGGATGTGGAGAAACTCCTTATGTCAAACTGCTGACGCAGCTGTTCGGAGATCGAGCAATTATTGCCAATGCGACTGGTTGCAGCTCCATTTGGGGTGGGTACTTCCCAAGTATTCCATACGCGGCCAACAAGCATGGTCATGGACCAGCGTGGGGCAATTCTTTGTTTGAAGACAATGGTGAATATGCATATGGAATTGCAAGAGGTGTGAGAATTCGTCGTAACGCCTTAATTGATCTTGTTCAAAAAGCGGTTAAGAGAACTGACCTTGATGCCGACGTCATTGTCCTTATGAAGACATGGTTGGAAGTCAAGGACGATCCAGAAGCAGCAAAATCAGTTGGTCATGCCATTAGAAAAGAATTGACCAGATATGAGTCGGACCCTCTTATTGCCGAAATTCTCAAAAACCAGGAAATGTTTGGATGTAAATCCGTCTGGGCAGTTGGTGGCGATGGTTGGGCCTATGACATTGGCTACGGTGGCCTAGATGAAATATTGGCATCCAACGAAAATATCAATGTTTTGGTTTTAGATACTGAAGGGTACTCCAATACCGGTGGTGAGCTTTCTAAAGCAACGCAACTAGGTGCTGTGACGGGGTTTTCTGTAGATGGAAAGACAACGCCAAGGAAAAATCTCGGCAGGATGTTCATGCAATATGGATATGTCTATGTAGCCTCTATTTGCCTAGAAGCCAATATGCAACAGGCCATTGATGCGTTCCGGGAAGCTGAGGCCTATAACGGACCGTCGATCATCATTGGTCTTTGCCCGTGCATAACTTGGGGATTAAGGGCTGGTATGTCTACTGTTAGCGGAGCAAGTAAAGAAGCTGTTGCAACGGGATATTGGCCCCTTTATAGATTCAATCCAATGCTAGCTAAAGAAGGTAAAGACCCTCTTATTATTGATAGTCCAGAACCCCGTACCAATATGGAAGAGTTCCTTGCTGGTCAAGATCGCTACGCTTCCTTGGCAGAAAGATTGCCGAAACTCTCAGCTAGATTGCAAAGTGAGTTAGCTAAGGATTCTGATATCTACTACTCGCAGATATCAAGGATGAAAGGCGTCTTTGAACCTAAAGAGGAGGAAAGTTCAAAGCAAGAGAAACCGAAAGCCTAAGTTGTTGGCTAGAAAACCAACATAAAGACAGTGGAATCTCTAACTTAAATTGAATAGGTTCTGATGACGGTTTGGGATAGCTTGAAACTATCCCAAACCCAACAATTTGCAAAGAGAAGTGCTTCTTAGAGACGATTGGCTTAAGAAGTTGAAAAATAGCTAGCGGATTTTGGAACTGGCTGCCTAGGCATGGTGAGACAAATCTCCCTTTGGAGGTCAGCTTGAGATTTCTTTATTTGCGCTTCCTGCGGATACCATAAGCATTCCAAAAAATATCGGTACCGCAACCACTGTTCCAAGCACATACCGATACTGAAAAGCCACAGGTGTAGCAATCATTATCGTTAGCCAGTTGGCAATTATTGGCGTACCAACTAATAATGATTTATTGCCATTCTTTAATCCAAAAACAATCCAGATTAAAAGGAAAATCCAGTAGCTGGCTCCTTCTCCAATAAAAGTAGTGGCTGCTTTTCCAAGGATTGGCTCAATAAAATTTTGAAGATTTTCTGGCAATATTGTCTTAATAGAAATATTTTGGTCAGTAAGCCATTGATCAAAGTCTTCAACGTAAAGGGATCGATAAGGATTCTCTGTTTTAGCTTTGTTGAGAGACCAAAATCCGTAAGTGTTCCTTAGAT
>JAJPXW010000157.1:0-1129 GCA_021205255.1 Burkholderiales bacterium | reverse complement strand
AAATGTTGAAATTAGGGATTAGAAGCCTAGCCCAGATCTTAAAAAATTCTCCTTCGTGCTGACTAAAAAAATCTTCGTTAATATGAATCTCTCCCCACTTGATTCTGTCGATGTTATATGGATAGAAGTTTTCTTTAATGTAATCGACAGGTGAGATCTCATTAATAAATTTTTTATCTTTGTCGGAGATTTTTCCATCGTAATAGATGACACCAGCCATCTGCTGAAAAGGAATCCCAATTGTTTCCTGGAAAAGATGAGTGATGTTGAAATACTTCTCAAAAGAAACACTTCCAATAATTGTGATTACTAAAATACCCGAAAGGATCAAAATCCTTTTGAGGAGCATCTGCGGGAAACAACCGAGAATAGCGACCAAGATTAGAAACGAGACATAGAAACCATTATTTCTCAAAAGAGAAAGAATAACGAAGCAAGCCATCACTATCAAAGTTGTTGGCTTTTTTAGTGAAGTCCCATTGTTTTCCCACAGCTCATAGAGCAAAGGCATCCAAGCGACTAGCAGTAGATTGTATAAGATGTCCTTAAAGATATTGATCATGAATAGATCAAGGAAAGGACAAAAGATCAGAAACACTGCTATCGGAATTAAGATTTTGAAGGATAGACCCCTTACTTGCAGCCATTCGATGCAATAAGAGTAAGTGGTTGCTATTAAAAGAACCTGGATTACTGCTAAAGTAGAAAATGACGCTTCAAAGCTCCCACCAAAGAACTCTACTATTCTGACAACCGCCTGTGTCATTACAATATAGAACCAAGGATGTTGGTTAGCCATTTGGAGTGTGGGAGTCTTCACTATGGCTAGAGTGTCATACATTCCTGTCCCTGGCCAAAAGACTAAAAGGTAGAAGATTCCAACGAAAGTACTTGTGAGGAAGCAAGCGAAGAAAGTAGTTTGTGGTGACCAAGGAAAGTCTTTCGATTTCCAATTTAATCTAGCCATCCAAAATAAGCCGAGAGATAAAACTGAGAATCCTGCTAGGCCAATAAAAAATCTATAGACCTGTATTTGTTTGGTACTGAATTCCCGTAATGGAGGTGTTAACATTACTGCAAAACCAAATAATATGGCCAACAGCAACCATAAAAGCCTAGTGAATAGAGA
>JAJPXW010000191.1 GCA_021205255.1 Burkholderiales bacterium | reverse complement strand
GGAAATTATGTGTTTTAGAGGGGAGAATTTAACGCTTTGGGATAAAATTCAGGTTTAATAGAAATAGTTCCAGAAAGATTCCGTACCTTCGAGCTTTTTATTAAGGCGATTCAGGAAGATGCTGAAGTCCTCAAAATCGTACCCCGGAAGATGCTTACCGAGGGGTTCTTAGCTTCCATTATTAAAGAAAATGACTCATATCTTTCGTATATACCGTACTCCCTGAGAACCCGCAGGCTTTGTGAAATTGCGGTTGAAAATTGGGGTGGCAACTTTATCTACGTGCCAGATGAACACAAGACAATGGACATGTTTTGGAAAGCTTTCAATGACGATCCAAGAGCCTTGGATTTTGTCCCCTCCAGCATATTGAGCTACGAGCTCTGCAAGGAATGTATTTTGAAGGACGGAGAGGCCTTGGAATATGTACCTTGGAATTTCAGAGACGAAAAACTCTGTCAATTGGCTATGGAGAATGGAGCCGATCTTAAAGATGTTCCGTACTCGTATAGAACCGCAGGTTAAGAGACAAAGGTTGAAGAGAAGATCCAAGATTCACCAGCAACCGAGCCACTCGCAACCCAAAAACCTACTCCATAAAAAATTAACTAGCGCCTATAGGGTCGAGGTTGCCTATTCAATTATGAAAATTTCATGTTGCAGAGTACTAGCGCTTAAGCAACATGGAAATTTAGACCTTCAGGCACTAAACAAAAGACAGTTAGCTTTCTTCACCGACTTCTACAATTCATGTTATGCAATAGTAGCTCCTTAATAACCAATTAGACTTTAGCTTCAAGTCGGCCTTACCTATCTTTAATGAATAGGATTTCAGAAAGTTGCATGAATGAACTCCTCTCGTTCCCCCTTTAAAGTGAATTTCACTTTTTTGAGATCCCACGAGAAGAAGCTCTTATAAATTTCCTATTCCGAAAATCTCATCTTAATTATTCTTAGCTTTTAAGCTAGGCAGGGATTTTGCCATTTCAACTAATTGAATAGTCCGAAGAATGCGTAGGTTTTCCAGACAGCTATCGTTGAATGAAAAACCTATATGAGAAAAAGTATCCCCTGCGCAAAAGTCTTCAATGCCTTCATCAAAAAGCTTTTGCTCGGCTTTAACTGCTTCGGGGTCAGGTGAAGCAGCGATGATCTTTTTTAACTTAATCTGAGCTAGTTGGTTCATATATTTGGCCTTAGCTCCAAGACATGGATCTGACCAAGGACTTCCTTCAATTGGTTCATTACATGCTTGAATGATGCTCTTGGGGTACTTAACCTTTGGAGCCAATAACGTTTCTAATGCCAGTAGATCGTTGACGAGTTGGACCTTGTACAGAATTAAATCATGCAAATCATTCTTGATTTTTTCATAGTTCCTCTCAGCACCAATGTTGCCGGACTCAAAAAGGTAGTTATCCAATTTCTTCTTACTTTTAAGTTTAGCGAGCGCTTTTGGATATATCTGCGAATAAAGCTGCCGCACGTATGCCACTTGAGCTCTAAGACATGGAAGGAACTTTTCGTCCACACTTTCTGGCTCTGTAGAAACATTAAGAGACATTCCTTTGAAAGGTTTGCAGATTTGACGCACTTCTTCAGGGAATACTCCTAAAGGAGCCGAAACACAAGTCGCAGAGAAAAAAGCAAGCGCAATTGCAATAGCGGTAAATTTCATTACAGTCTCGACAAAGATATTGGATGGAATGCGAAACAATGCTAACTCAAATTTATAGGAAACTTACTAACAAGCTTGGGAGTAGAAATAGGTAAGTGCCTAAACCATGCCGTCTTCACTTCCGATTAGCTCATTGAATGCTAGATTTCTTCCCGACATTATTACGACATTAATACCCAAGGAAAGCGGACTGTGAGATTACTATCTTTAGTATTTTTATCTATGTTGGCGAGCACATGTTGCGCAGGCGAAATTGAAAATCTCGAAGCCAGTTGTCTGCAAAAGGACGGAGACGCCTGTTTTACGCTAGGATCTAAATTTGAGTCCGAATTTAACGAAGGAAACGGAGGCGAAGAGTTATATACGAAGGCCGCTCAGTACTTCGAGAAAGCTTGTGACCTCAATAACGGAGCTGGATGTTCAGAGCTTGCCGAACTCTACTTTCAAGGTTGGGGCGTAGAGGAATCTAAAGAGAAAGCCACCGAGTTCTACAGGAAGGCATGCGAGCTCAAATATGCGCAAAGTTGCTATACCCTCGGCGATGTATATAAAAAGGGTTGGGGTACAGAGCAGTCTGACGAGAAAGCTGCAAAGGCCTATTCAAAGGGGTGCGAACTGAATTTTGGCAAAGCGTGCTACACCCTAGGCAATTTGTATAGTTCTGGCGAAGGAGTTTCCAAATCCTATAAGGAAGCCGTTAAGTACTACGAAAAAGGCTGCACTTTAGACATTGGAGATTCTTGCTACAGCCTAGGTAATCTATATAGCAACGGCAATGGTGTTCCCAAGTCCGGTGCAAAGGCCGTCGAGTACTACGACAAGGGCTGCGGGCTGGAAAACGGCGATTCCTGTCGCACTCTTGGTCTTTGGTATGCCGAAGGTCAGATTGTGCCTCAGTCGTATGAGAAGGCGGCTGAATATTACGCAAAAGCTTGTCCACTCGGCTTTAGAGATGCTTGCTTTGCCCTTGGACTTTGGAGTACTGAAGGACGGGGCATTCCTCAGTCGTATGAGAAGGCATATGAGTACTACACAAGAGCCTGCGATGCGGGGCTCGGTGCCGCCTGCTTCAGAATTGGTCTTCTTTATCGAGAGGGCACTGGAGTCGATCAGTCATCAATCAAAGCAGCTGAATACTTCCAGAAGGGGTGCTTTTCCGGAGACAGCGACGCATGCAACGATATAGCCGTTCTTTACGCCAACGGCCAAGGTGTCTCCCTTTCCTACGAAAAGGCAGTTGAATATTTTTCGAAAGGATGCCAGCTGAATAGTGGGCTATCTTGCGCTAACATGGGCATCCTTTACCAGAATGGTCTGGGAGTTCCACAGTCGAATCAAAAGGCATCAGAGTTCTACGCCAAAGGATGCGGACTTAAAAATGGTAAAGCGTGCTATAACCTTGCGCGCTCCTACTACTTCGGCCAGGGCGTCGGGCAGTCGTACACTAAGGCGGCCGACTATTATTCTGAGAGCTGCGGACTTGGAAATGAAAACGCATGCGAGAACTTAGGTTATCTCTATGTCATTGGCCAAGGAGTTGAGCAGTCCTTTCCAAAAGCAGTTGAATCCTACGCAAAAGGCTGCGAGTTGAAATTCGGAGAAGTATGCTCCAACCTGATTGCACTTAGCAACACAGGTCAAAGTGTCTCCAAGCCAAATGAAATAGCCGTCGAATCCTACACGAAGGCCTGTGAGTCGAATGACGGAGCGGCATGCTCTAATTTAGGCAATATGTACGCTCTAGGACGTGGTGTCACGCAGTCCTATCAGAAAGCGGCCGACTTCTATGCCAAGGGTTGCGAGCTAAATAGCGGCGCTGGCTGTACAGAGCTAGGCGAGCTTTACCGATACGGTCTAGGCATCGGGCAGTCAGATAAGAAAGCTGTCGACTTCTATGCCAAGGGTTGCGAGCTAAATAGCGGCACCGGCTGTACAGAGCTAGGTTATGTGTACTCATTAGGCCAAAGTGTCGAAGAGTCAGACCAGAAAGCTATCGACTATTACACTAAGGCTTGCGAGCTTGGTGCTGGAGAGGCATGCGGTTCTCTAGGCTGGTGGCATGAACTAGGTTTCAACGCTTTAGAGAAATCCTATGCAAAAGCAATCCAGTACTATGCCAAAAGCTGTAGTTTAGGTGATTGGGATGATTGCTTGAAAATCAGCGAATTCTACGCCGACAGAAATGACTTCCTACCAAAAGGGCTACTACCAAAAGACGAGTCAAAGGCCAAGGAGTTCTTCGCAAAGGCGAAAGAACTGTTTGAAAACGCAATAGAAGTTAACGAAAAAGATTGTAATAGTGGCTCTGCAAAATCCTGCCATACGCTTTCTTTTTTATTCTCAACCTCAAATCCCCTCTCAGAATCTTTAGGGAAGAATCTCCATTTGTTGAATACGAAGTACCTTGCTCAATCCTGTGACCATGGCTTCTACGCAGATTGCCAACAAAGTGCATTCAACTATGTACAAAGCATGGACTTCGAAAAAGCACGCGATTTCTTTAAATTAGCTTGCGACTCCGGGAATTCTCAAGAATCTTGCCAGGAATATAAGAAACTGGCCCAAAGACTGAAGTCTCCATCTTCATCCTATTATCCAGAGGAAATTCGAGCTGCTTGCAAACAGGAAGATAAAAATGGAAGTGGTCTTCTTTGCCTTCTTGAGCAAAATGGCTACTTAATGAAGGTGCTCAAGACTACCTACGAGAAGGCTATCGCCAATACCAACAAATCAGGAAGTAGTCGGCTAAAGGAGGACCTGGCCTACTCCGAAGCTAGGAACACGGACCTATCCGAAGACGTTACCGAACTCCTTTCCCCCTCAAATCTTAGTGAGGAGGACCGGCTATTACTTAAGAAAATGCTTATGTCCGAACAAGGGGAGCTTATTCTAGAAAACAGCGAAATTGCCGTCTCAATGCTGCCTAAGGCTTTTCGCAATAATAGAAGCCCCGAGAAGTTGATGCTGGGCAATTTCCAAAAGGCCCTTGCAAAGGCTTCAGATAAGGAAGCTCTCCAGACCTCGCAAAACCAGTGGCTGGACGACAGAAATACGATTTGCGGCTCGGGTTACCTTGCAACTTACGTTGATTACCATTTGAACTCGTCCTCCGAGCAATGTGAACAGAACTGGAATAAGCTTCGTGCGGCGGATTTGGCCGAATTAACAAAACCCAAGTCCAAACCTAAATCTAAATCCAGAGCAAAGTAGATCGCTACATTTAGGACTTCAATGAACTTTTAGGCATGCTAATTGTTGGAGGCCAGGCGGCCTCCAGCTTGAGATATAGAAATAATTGACCTTAGACTTTACATCGGCCAAATAACCACAGAGTGCTCATGTTCAAAATTGCTGGTTAGGATGATCTGGTCTTGACAGCCCAAACGGATTTAACACCAACGCCTTCAATGAATGCAAGTTTTTGCATTTTGCTTTTGCTTTGTTCGGTCCAGCGGTTTCAAAATTCCTAGTCTTATTGTGCAGGTAAGTCTTGTCCTCTGAATCAGAGTAGCATCTCCTTAACGGCTAACGTTATGTTGGCAAGATAAATATACGGAAGATCTTCTAACTCTTCCGAAAACAAAAGTTAGTGGGCCACAGCGTTGCCGTGAATTTATTCCATTATTTTGGAGGCAATGCACATGGACCTATCAAAACCCGATTTCATACTCTATGTCGACAGGGATCACGAAGAATTTGTATTCTGGCCGGCAAATCCCACTAAAAACACTCCACGCAGAGCCGTGAATATTGACTGGTGCGTTCCAGCAGTTCCAAGAACGGGAATTGGTGAGGCTCAGGTCAAATTCGAAGATGGCACTGTGCTAGGAATGCAGATCAGTGGAGCCTATCCTAAGCCAGGGCCTGTCAAGATTTCATGGCGTCTTACTCGTATGGGAGATTTAATACAACGAGTGGCCTATCCTGTTCGATCCGAGGACCCACGAAAACAGTATGGATTTCTGTGGCCAGGAGATTACAGACGAACTAAATACGAGCGCACCAAACCAGACTGGATATCCGAACCAGAAATTGCTCTTCAGTTCCACTTCTTCGATGGCAAGTGTCCTAGGTATTCAGTTGAAGCAATAGATAGACGCAAGATTGATCCTGCAAAGCTACCTAGTGAAGACGGGACTTTTGATGGTGAAGTCTGGGAAGATTTTATTGAAAGCTGGAGTGAATTGGCTGAAGCCGTAGAAGATGAAGATTCGGACGAAAAGGATGAAGAATTATCATGATTGGAAAATCGCAATGCTATATATCTCCTAGATTGATGGATCACGAAATCGTTTCCACTAGAGCAGAGGATCCAAACTCTAACGGACCAATTTCACTAGGATTAAATGAAGGAATATCTATTGGGTTTGGCAATGAACCGGGATACCGTACTGCAAAGTTCTTATATCAGTTTACCGATGGGACTCAAGTAGCAGTTGATGTGACGCTCGATGTTAGTTTTGGATATCGTGGTTACGTCCGGCTTGAAAAGAAAGGATCCGAATTAGTAAAAATGACAGCATTAACCGAGGACGATAAACGTGTTTCAGCCACACTTGGAATAAGCTTTCTAATAGAGCAGGAGATGCTTCCCGAAAGAACAGGCCATGGAATTAACTATAGATTCGTTCTCGATTTTATCGGGGACAAGATACCTTCTTACACTATCGGCATCATCCGCAGGCGACTTATCGAAAGAAATAGCATCGTCAATACCTCTGAGCGCTTAAACAAGGAAGCAGATTTCGAAACTTATAAGAGAAAATATGTCGAAGCCTATTGCTGGAATAAGGATGAGATTTTGAACGAATGTGACAAAGAACGCAGGGACAAAAACAGTAAACATATGAAAAAGTGAAAAGCTCCCAATGGTTCTTTGTTACTAGTAGACCATCTGATTGCAGCTGATTTCGCTCTTCGTTGGAAAGTTCATTATTGGAATGAGAATAAATTGAAATCCTAATGGCAATTAGAGAATTGTCTTTAGCCAAAATATAAGAGGTTAGGATCGGTCATGTATCGCAGTTGCTCCGTTCTAATTACATAGTAACTTGCTTTTGGTACGAGGCAATTTCTCATAGCAGTGGCACAATCAAGTAGGAGTACCTTCCAAGCCTAGGCCTGAAAGTTGCTTTTGACAGTCTTGATGGCCAAGCATGTTTAGAACTAAGCGCAAACAAAGAGCGCACTCTACCATAAAATCTCCCCTCACTGCCCAATTCATCAGCTGTTAGCTGGTCATGTGTATTAAATCTATAAAAAGTTAGTCCATACTATCGTTGTTTAGCTTGGTACTAAAGTGGCTTAAAGGCCAAGTTGAAAATTTGGTGTCAAACTCTGGTATTTCACGGGTCAGGGCACTCCTGTTAACTATGCACTGTGCAGAAAATATGCAGAACCAGGTTGTGCTTTGAACGATTCTGCAAGTTGCAGTTTCATGGGAATATTGTATGAAGCCGGCTGGGCTGTTTCACGATCTAAACTCAAGGCAAAAGAATTTTATTTAAAGGCGTGTCAGTTAGGAGAAGAGGCGGCCTGCACGCTTTATAAGGATGTTGATCTAGTTCCTTATTAATAAATGTGTGTCCTAATTTTCAAGTATTAGCTCTTATTTTATCACTTATTTCAACCCCGATTTTAAGGTTTCCGTTTTCCAGTCGGGATACAGCTTAAGATTCATAATTGAAGAATTTGTAGTAGGAAAGGTTAGACTTGGTGTCGCATTAAGTGTAGTTTCTTCTTATAGTAGCTTAATGTAGATTCGCTAAGCGCTTGGCCTGTTTACCCGATTAAATTCAGACGCTTTATGATAGTTCTTATTGTTAACTCTATTATTCTAGGAGGCTATCTAGAATAAGAAGTTAGGAGGATCAATTTTTCTAAAAGTACCTTTTATGTACCTCTTGTAATGGTTAGAGAAGCAATTGTGAAGTGCAACTACTCTAAGTCTATTCATTCTTATAGAGAGTAGATTTCAGAGGATCATGCTGCTTGTCTGAGGCTCGCTAGTTAGTGTCCTTTGAATGGGCACTTGGTTTTCTATTGGATAGACTTTAAATGCGCAAATAACGTCTTTTGGTGAGTTGAGAATGGAATTAATTGAACTCTAGTTAAGAAATCTCTAATGTGCGGTTGGATCGAAGTTAGGCGTTCATATTAGCGTTCAGATTTACTAAAGCGAAGGCGACCTATCTTGCAGGAATGAGCTGACACTAGCTTGGACAGGATTGCATTCTGCCCAAGCACAAGATTAGTAACCCTTTTTGTTCAGTTCTGCATATTGCGAGCAGCCGCTCTCAATGTCAGCTTCGCAAGCCTTGGCAAAGTATTCTTTGGCTTTGACGTAAGATTGGAGCACGCCGCTTCCGTCGTAATACTGGCGCCCAGCGTTTAAGCAACTATCTCCATCACCTAGCTTGCATCCCAATTCATAATATTTCGCAGCGTTTTTCAGCGATTTTTTTAAACTGCCTTCACCCTTTGTATATTTTTTACCTAATTGACTGCAAGTATATGAATCTCCATTTTCGCAGGCTTCGCCCAATAATAGTTCTCCATTTGGAATATCTACAGGCCCACCAATGCCTTCCATCAACATCGTGCCAAAAATTACAGTAGCGTCCGAACTACCAAGCTCATAGGCTTCTTCCATAAAAAACCTAGCTTTGGCAAAGTCTTGCGGGGCTTCGACAATTCCGTCTTTTCGGTCGGTTTCGCTAATGTTTCCACCATCTACATAACTGAGAGCCGCCTTATAACAAGCCTCAGCCTCTTCTTTCTGTCTGCATTGATTCTCAAGCTCCTGGAGAGTAGCTCCATATCCGATAGAAGCCACCAACGCCAATCCAATCACAAGTAGTTTTTTCATTGTGATTAATCC
>JAJPXW010000326.1:7228-8626 GCA_021205255.1 Burkholderiales bacterium | reverse complement strand
CCACAAGAGATTCAGTGGAAGCTAGTAGAGGCAACGTCTCCTTGTGTTAACGATTAGAACTACAATTCTCGTAATTAGAGGATGAGAGAAGAGCCTCATAGCGAAAGCGAAATGAGACAAGAGGTGGACCTAAAATCAAGTCGCACGCTACTTATTACGGTTTGAGAGATGGGCTGTTAAAAGTGAGATCGAGGCTGTAAACAAAGCCGAGACTGAGAGTCAAGAGACAAAAGCTAAAGCGTGAAAGGCTGAACTACGGCCGAGTAAGGATTCCACAATAAATCAAAGGTTTTAAGCTTTTCTGCATTAAGACCGGAAAGATAAAAACTTTCTTGGCCTTTCTCACCGGCTACTTTCAGTTTATTCACTTTAGCTAATTGTCTCTTTAGTTCCTCGGCCACTGCCGGGCTTGGATCGTAAAGTATTACGTCCCGACCAGCTTCAGCCTGAATAGCTTTTTTTAAAAATGGATAATGAGTACAGCCTAAAACCACAATGTCGGCGTTGGCTTCTTTAAAAGGCTGAACATATTTATGGATTAACGACGCAGTGCCTGGTGAGTCCCATTCTCCTCTTTCGACACATTGCATCAAACCTGAACAACCGGAAGAAGTGATAACGACTTCTCCATGAGGATTGTATTTTTCTAATAGTTTTCTATAGCGGTCGCTTCCAACAGTACTTCTTGTCGCCATAACTCCGATGGATTTAGTCTTTGTCATGGCGACGGCCGGTTTAATACCAGGTTCGACTCCTATAAATGGAATATCCATTTCTTGGCGCATTTTGTCGATGGAAGCAGCTGTTGCAGTATTGCAAGCTATTACAACTGCTTTTGCTTTTTTATCTAGAAAGAATTGACAGATTTTCCTGACTCGGTCAGTAATAAAGTCCTTACTCTTGTCTCCATAAGGAGCATTTAGGCAATCTCCGACATAGACAATATCCTCGAGCGGAAGCTTTTGACGGACAGCTTTTAAAATGGACAGCCCACCTAAGCCCGAATCAAATATTCCTACGACTTCCTCAGGCATGAATATTCCTTCTCTCTTTAAGATACTTAGGAAGCCAGGAGCAAATGACTACACTCATGATGACAATGGCTCCTCCTATTAAACCGTGGCCCGTAAGAGGTTCGCCTACTACCACGCCAATAATTCCTGCCGATACTGGCTCTAGCGTATAAATCAAAGTTGCCTTAGCAGCTGGAACATATCTCTGACCCCAACTCATCAGAGTTTGATTAATTGCGACCATGCTAATTAAGATGGCCATGCATATGACAAAAGACGGCGTAACCTCTAAGTGGAAATCTTCAAAACTCAGCGTGTAGAGCCAAGCCCAAATAGCTACTACTGTAAGTTGGGTAAAAGCAAATCCAGCTGCCGTGCATTGATC
>JAJPXW010000326.1:0-7218 GCA_021205255.1 Burkholderiales bacterium | reverse complement strand
TCTGCATATTTACTTATAAAAAGAATCTCAAAGGCACAAAAAACTGCACAAAGAATAGTGATGAGTTCTCCAAAACTTCCCTGAAAGGAGAGGGTAGTTGGATCAAGAATCAGCGTCATGCCTAGGAAAGCCATCACAATTCCTGTTGCGACTATCGGCGAAGGTACTTTCCTAAAAACTAGAAGCTGAAGTACAGGAACAAACGGTACATAAAGAGAAGTAAGGAAAGCGGAAATTGAACTAGGAATTGTCTGCATGCCGACTGTTTGCAAAAAGTAGCTAACGAACATGCAAGAGCCGACGGCAAATCCTCCAATCCAATCGGTCTTAGTGAGCTTAAAGAGATTCCTTCCTAAAAGAGTTGCTGTTAATAACGCTCCGCAAGTAAATCGAATGCTAACTAAAAGTCCAGGCGAACAGCTTCGCAGACTAATAGCAATCAGAATAAAAGAAAGCCCCCACAGCGTTGCGACAAAAACCAATGCAAATTCAGGTGGAAACTTTGGCTTATGTACTTCCGAAGTCATCTATGTCCACCTTTCCGCATAGGTTTCTTATATTTTTGTGGAGATCTAGATTCAGTAAAAGATTCAGAAGCTGGATCGAAATAGCGCCATTTACCGATAGGAAGATTTGCTAACCGAATATTTCCTATCCTGACTCGTTTTAATTGCAGG
Organism: Burkholderiales bacterium; assembly: GCA_021205255.1. Classification (GTDB taxonomy): domain Bacteria; phylum Pseudomonadota; class Gammaproteobacteria; order Burkholderiales; family Burkholderiaceae_F; genus JAJPXW01. The sequence goes on along the minus strand of JAJPXW010000326.1, from coordinate 6,541 downwards.
ACTTTAAGACCGACTTGTTCGCACATTCTCCTTATCTGTCGGTTTCTTCCTTCTTTTAGAACGAATTTAAGCTGATTTTCGTTTATCTTCTCGATTTTGGCTGGAATAAGCTTTTTACCATCCAATTCCAAGCCGTAGCGGAGCAGTTCAAGCTTACTGTTGTCTAAATCGGAAAGAGGGCGCCCATCAGTCAGTTCCACTCGAACAAGATATTCTTTTTCCAGTGAGCTATTTTCACCAACTAGAGCCTTGGCAATTCTGCCGTCTTGAGTGAGGATTAATAGGCCAGTGGAATTGATATCAAGCCTGCCAGCAGGCACAAGACTTTTTAATTGACGTGAATCAAATTCGATTGAAGAGTGGTCCCCGCTCCAATGATTTGCTGGGGTGATTAGAACTTTAGCTGGTTCATAACCGTCTTCAGCTTGGCCGCTGACATAGCCAAGAGGCTTATTCAGAATAACGGTGACTCTTTGATTCTGTTCTCGCTTGGCTTCAGGCAGGATTCCTATCTTATCGTTAGGATTTACTTTAATTCCGAGCTCATTAACAACTCGTCCGTTGACTGCAACCCATCCTTTAGCTATCCAATCGTCAGCTTCGCGTCTTGAACAAAGTCCAAGCTCGCTCATTCTTTTAGAAAGGCGAACTTTTTCTTCAATGTTTTCACTTTTGCTATTGGAAGTCTCAGTCATAAGTTTCTTTTAGCGGATGCCCGTTGTAACCGGTCAAGAACGCCGGCTGCCTCGCTTATCTCTTTAGGAGGAACAACAAGGATGGCATCAATTTTTAATTTGTCTAACTGATGTAGCCAGTCGTATAAATGCTTAGTAAGGTCTTTAGTCGAGCTATAGCCAAAGGACTTTTCTGAAATCGGAGCAAACCGAGTTGCAACCGCAGTAGGCGCAATAACACCAAAGGTTTTGAACTGTCTAGCTAGAAATTGGGCTTTTCCAGGTAAATCCTCTGTAGAAGAAAGTATTAGAGGGTGGTCTGGCGCATAGTGGCTTTTAAGCGTGCCGGGAACTCTAGGAGAAGTAGTAATAGTTCCGTGTAGGACTGGCTTATTTAGTCTGTCGGCAATCATAGCGGCGGTGACTGCACCTTCTCTTAGAATTCTGGGCTCTTCATCAGTTAAATCCAAAATCGTAGATTCAATTCCGATATCGCAAGCTCCACCATCAAGAATAAAGTCAACGGAACCACCATCGGACACTAACCCTAAGTCGTCCCTGACATGTTGAGCCAGTGTTGGACTAATTTTCCCAAAAGGGTTGGCGCTCGGAGCGGCTACGCCATTACCGACTCCTTCATCGAATTTTTGAAGGACTTGCCTAGTAAGGGGATGTGACGGGCAACGCAAGGCAACTGTATTCTGGCCTCCGGTAATAAAATCCTTTGCCCGCTCGGATCTTTTAAGAATTAGAGTTAGAGGTCCTGGCCAGAATGCTTCTGTTAACTTCCAAGCGTCTTCCGGGATATCGACTGCCCATGAATTAATAGCTTCTTGGTTTGCCACATGCACTATTAGTGGATGGGTTGATGGCCGTTTTTTTGCAGCATAGATCTTGGCGACCGCTTCCGGATTATCCGCATCTGCCGCCAAGCCATAGACTGTTTCAGTGGGGATAGCCACTAATCCTCCTTCTTGGAGGATCTCCACTGCCTTATCGATATCCTTTTGATCCGTCATTCGTGATAGTTAGTTGGAGAAGGTAGACCAAAAATTTCACAGACTTTAATGGCAATTTCCATAGCCTTTTCGGGAGTTTCAGCTGTGCAAGTTACATGCCCCATCTTTCTTCCGATACGAGGCTCGTGCTTGCCATAGAGGTGAAGATGAGCTCCATGGATGGCAAGTACTTTGTCCCAAGGCGGTTCCCTAAGTTTTCCTTGCTCATCAAACCATATGTTGCCTAAAAGGTTGACCATGACGGCTGGCACATTCTGATGGGTACTTCCTAAAGGCATTCCAGTCATTGCCCGGACCTGTTGTCCATATTGGCTAGTGACGCAAGCCTCAATTGTTGCGTGACCGGAATTGTGTGGGCGAGGAGCAAGCTCATTGACTAGAAGATGTCCATCGTTAAGGACAAAGAACTCCGTACATAGCACTCCACAGTAATTTAATCTGTCGACAATCTTAGTTGCAATTGCACGGGCCCGGTCTGCGAGTGCCTGAGGAATGCGGGCAGGCAGTATGGTAATTGACAGGATGCCGTTCTGATGCTGGTTTTCAGCTACTGGAAAAGTACAAGTCTCCCCTTGCGGATTGCGGGCAGAAATAACTGATATCTCTTTAAAAAGAGGCATCATTTTTTCAAGGACGCACCTTGTCCTATCCAGTTTTTCAAAAGCGGCCATTAGTTCGGCCTTAGTCTTTACTCTAACCTGGCCTTTGCCGTCGTAGCCGAAACGAGCTGTTTTTAATATCCCCGGGAATAGATCTTCTGGACAGCTATCTACATCCTGCTCGTTTTCAATTAGCTTATGGGGAGCAACAGGTATACCGTTAGAAGAAAGAAATCCTTTTTCTACGTAACGATCTTGCGTGACAGTGACGGCATCGGCGCTAGGAGCAGTAAATGTGTCCTTAGCTAATACTTGCAAACTTTCTGCAGGAACGTTTTCAAATTCAGTAGTCACCGCCTTGCACTTGTCAGCAAGTTCTTTTAAGGCTTCTGGGTCCGTATAGGGAGCAATAAGATGCTTTTCGCTAATTGCGCCAGCTGGTGAGCCAACGTCTTTTTCTAGGACACAGACTCGATAACCCATGGAGGAGGCGGCTTCTGAGAACATTTTGCCAAGCTGTCCTCCTCCGAGCACTCCTAACCACGAGCCAGGATTAATTGGGAAGCTAGTATTCACGGACTTGTCCTTTAGAGAGGAAGACTCATGTTGCGAGCCTTTTGGTTCTGCGCTTTTCTAAAGTCCGTGAGTTTATCGGCTAGAGCTTTGTCCTCAATGCTCAGAATCTCAACTGCAAATATGGCTGCATTGGCAGCACCGGATTCTCCAATTGCTAAAGTGCCAACTGGCACGCCTTTAGGCATTTGAACAATGGAATAGAGGGAATCCAGTCCTCTTAGGTATTTGCTGGGGACTGGAACGCCAAGAACTGGAAGTGTGCATTTAGCAGCTAGCATGCCAGGAAGGTGAGCGGCACCACCTGCACCGGCGATAATGACTTTTATTCCTCTAGTGCGTGCCGTTTCAGCGTATTCGAACATTTCGTCTGGCATGCGGTGGGCGGAAACGACTTTAGCTTCGAATGGGACACCGAAGCTCTGAAGCATGTCAGCGGCATTTTTCATGACTTCCCAATCGGAATTTGAACCCATTAGGATTCCAACTACAGGAGTATTTTCCATTTTGTTTCCCTGTTATTGCGAAAGGCGCACTTTAATGCGCCTTGCGGATTTTGATTTAAGAACTATTGAACGCCTTTGCCAGTTAGGCTCTTGAGGGCTTCCTCGTACTTTTCGCTAGTTTTCTGAAGGATTTCCTTAGGAGCCTTTGGAGCAGGAGCTTTTTTATCCCATGGTTGCTCTTCGAGCCAGTCTCTAATAAATTGCTTGTCGTAACTCGGTTCGGACTGGCCTACTTTATATTGGTCAGCTGGCCAGAAGCGGGAGCTATCAGGCGTAAGGACTTCGTCCATTAAATATATATTTCCATCTTCGTCCTGGCCGAACTCAAATTTAGTGTCGGAAATAATGATGCCTTTAGTTGCCGCATAGTCGGCCGCTTTCTTATAGAGCTTCAATGTATAGTCACGGATCTTCTCAGCAACCTCAGGACCGACAATTTCCACTACTTGCTCATAAGTAATGTTTTCGTCGTGGTGCCCGGCTTCTGCTTTGCCTGCAGGGGTGAAGATAGGCTCAGGAAGTTTCTGGCTTTGTTGCATGCCTTCAGGCAACTTAATCCCGCAGATTGAACCTTTTTGCTTATATTCTTTCCAAGCACTTCCTGACAAATAGCCGCGAGCAACACATTCAACAAGAATAGGTTTAAGTTTCTTTGCTACTACTGCTCGTCCTTTGACTTGATCTACCTCGTCAGGTGCAACGACTGTTTCTGGGTCAATGCCGGTAAGATGATTAGGCACAATTCCATCTAGTTCTTTAAACCAGAAATCAGTTAGAGCGGTGAGGATTTTGCCTTTATTTGGAATAGGGTCATCAAGAACCACATCGAAGGCCGAGATTCGGTCGCTTGCAACGATAAGTAGCTTATCGTCTCCTACTGCATAGCTGTCCCTAACTTTGCCCCGATATACCAAGGGCAGAGATTTAATAGTGGTTTTGACGATTTCAGTCATTTTTCTTCCAATGTAATTGAGATGGTAGGTATAGCCAATTTGTGCGTTGGCTTGTTTTCGTGATTCTAAGGTTTTGGGATTGTCAAATACGCTTAGAGGACTTGCACACCTATAGAAAAGTAGGCATAACAAGCCATAATGAGACAGTAGAACCTGAGAAGGACAAGGATAGAAACCAACGCAGAAAAACTAAGGGATCCTTGAAGGATCCCTCGGTGGTTAATTATTTGTAGGCTATTCTGTCGGTGTGGTTTGAGGAGTAGAACGAGTAAAGATATTCTCAGCGACTAGATTGAAGAAATCAGCTCTTTCCTCAAGTCGTTTATTGAGTTCCTCGTGGCCTTCCCCGCCGGTTCTAATAACTCCTGTGCAAAGTTCAAGAGTCTTACCGGCCAATGGAATAGCGTAGTAGAAATAAGCGTTGTGTGAATTGTCCATTGCAAAGTATGTAATTCTCTTAATTCCATCCTTGCCAATTGAGACAACTTTAGCATCGGGTCTTGCTTTTTCCAGTCCAGCCATAACGCTTTCCACAGATGCCCCATTAGGCGTATGCATAATTGCCGTCATTAACTGGCCGTCGCCGGAATCACTTCTCCACGCAATGATCTTATTGCCGTCCACATCGAATGTTTCGGTTATAGCCCAAGACATTGGCAATTGGATATCGACCGGTTTGTCGAAGCCTTTAAGTTGGACATTAAACACACGGCGATAGCCGGCTTCCCATTCATCAATTGGGTGAGGATAGCGAATGGCAAGCAAGTAGGGAACTAATGGATCTATGACAGTTTCTTCAGTTCCTTTTTTGAAGTCAGTTAACCATTGCTTGGCTTCGTCGATGCGCTGCTGGCTAAAAGTCTTATCGAACCACTGAGTAACTGTTTCAGTGGCTTCCCTACCTTTAGTAACGCCTTGTTTTACATTATCTTGAACAGCTTTTTTAGCGGTTTGATATTGCTTCTTTATTTCATCTGAATATTTTTGAGTGGTTTCGGGAGTTGTAGATAACCAGCTCTTTACTTTTCCGGTTATGGAATCAAACCAATCGGTGAATGAATCACTAATTGATTCTGCAGCATGTTCGGATTCTTTAGCTGCCTTTTCTGTACTGTCTGCCGCCTGTTTAACTTCCGTAGCTGCTTTTTCTGCACTGCTTTCGGCGTTATGGACATCAGCGCTAGCTTTGGCTTCTTCTGCCTTGGCTTCAGCCGCTTCTTTAGCTGGGTCGGGCTTAACCTCTGTAGCAGCTTTGCTAGCCTCATCCTTAACTTCAGGGGCAACGGTGGCTGTCTTAGCTTCCGTTGTTGCGGTCTCTGTAGCACCAGTTTCTGGCTTAGCCGCCTCTGAGGTCGCCTTCTCTGCTTCGGAGGCTACTTTCGTTGCCGCTAGGGCAATGGAAGCGCAGACATTCAGAGCCGCAAGGGTGGATACAGCAAGTAGTAATCCTCTTAAATTCATATCTAAAACGTCTAAGTTCTAAATCAACAACACATTAACCCACTTGACAGACTTACCAATTAGGCAAAGTCTTAAATCGGTAGGGCATCTATTGCTTTAAACGCAAATTAGCCAGCTAAGCGGGTACATATTTAAATCCTAAAATCTTATGGCAATCCCTAGGAATGATACAAGCAGAAAATTGCAACAAAAACCTAATGTTGAGAGCCTGTAGAGGCGACAGTTTACAGTCTACCGACAAAGTTTCTGGAACCATGTCATGACCAGAAGCTTAATTTTTGACTCGCTGACTCTACTGTTTTAAGTAAATGAGGAAGTGCTTATCGGTTTTGATCAATTACGTCTATAAGGGAATTTTTATTCATATAGGTCTTAAGTGATCACGCCAGACCACTGCTTCATCAAATGTCTTAAGTTGACGTGTTCCTAGGCTATTTCTAAATAACAATTGAGAAATGAAAAGATTGGAATCTTTGTTCCTAAGGGTTGTGGCATACTCAGATAATTTTGTGTAGCAGGAGCAATTTTGTTTGAACTATTGAACTAGTTAAGCTATGCCATGTCTTCTATTCACTGTTAGTAATTTAGGTAAAAGCACTCTTTATGACAATAGCTTTTATCAGAAAAGATGGGCAAATGTTCTAAGAAAGTCACATATTCGTAGAAGCGAAGAGAGTTCCTTGATGGCTATTCATTTTATAAAAGCTGTCTTGGCCTAAATGCGCGTTGCTGATAATTGGTCTGACTGTATACGGC
>JAJPXW010000347.1:3517-8654 GCA_021205255.1 Burkholderiales bacterium | reverse complement strand
ACTCTCCGGGATATTGTCTTCAAACCGAGCTTTCGTCACGTGAGACGCCTTATCCATAATCATCATGGAAGACACCTGTTCAACGACATTTGTCTGGCTCATGTCAACGAAGTTGCATTTCAACTCGTACACCGCTTCCGCTACTGAATACACAACACCAGCCCGGTCGGGTCCGGCTACCGATATCAAAACCTTATCCAATTTCCTTCCTTATCTGAATTAAAGTCTGAATAAAAACAGTTGTAGCCATAACAGCTACAAAACAAACGCTAAATCTTACCTAAATAGAGGGGGTTCTTAAAACTATTCAATTTGCCATTTCAGAGAACCAAGGTCTTTCAACTTTGGAAAAGCCGTATAGGCGTTATAAGTAGAGCTCCTACACACTTCTTCGACAGTCTCGTTTCTTAAAGAAGCCGCTTCTGTTGCATAGGCTGCGATATCGACTGGATAGCTATGAGGATTAATTGGATTTTCTTCTCTTCGTGCCGAAGATGGCATATCGGGACAGTCCGTCTCTAAAACATAGTCCTTAGACTTGGCTTCCGCTAGAAGTTTACGAATCCTTTTAGAGCCGCTGTAAGTAGCAGCTCCACCAAAGCCAATCTTAAAACCCATGTCAGTGACTCGCTTGGCTTGCTCTGCGCTTCCATTAAAAGCGTGGACGCATCCTCCTGGCACTTCAAACCGCTTTAGCCATTTGCAAACTAGGTCAAGTGCTCCTCTAGCATGCACAGTAATTGGAAGCTCAAAGTCTCTTGCCATCCCTAACTGCATCTTGAAGATCTTCTCTTGCACATCCATAGGACAAGTCGATTCTTTAGATCCGTCAAGACCAATTTCACCCACGGCGCAAAGATATGGAGAGTTTCTATTTTCTTCAAGAAACTCCTTAATTTTGCCAACTTGCTCTATCGCTTTTTCTGGAACATACAACGGATGGATGCCAATGGCATAACCGGAATTAATAATCTTGGCGTACTTTTCTGCAATGAGGCCAGTCTCAAAGTCCCCAGCGCACATTAACATCTGCTCTAGGCCAGCTTCTAAAGCCGCATTTAATAGTGTCCCGGCGGCACCGGGCTCCATCTGAATAAAGAAATGATTATGTGTGTCAACCAATGGACCCATTATTTACCCTCGTAAGGCTTTAAGACGCCACCCTTTAACGAAACAATCCGACCACATTGACTTGCCAAGTCCAAGTCATGTGTAACGAGAACCACTGCAATATTTTGGTCGGCAGCTAGAGATAGAAGAAATTCAAAAACAGAAGTCGCTGTTTCCTGATCAAGATTTCCTGTTGGCTCGTCAGCTAAAAGGCAAACGGGTTTACCGACAGCTGCGCGAGCAATCGACACTCTTTGCTTTTCTCCCCCGGATAACTGTCCAGGTAAATGGGTGAGTCTTTCCTTCAAGCCCATTTTATCTAGAAGCTCAGTCGCTCTTTTTTGAGAAAAAGCCACCGTATCACGCCTAATTCTTAAAGGCATAGCGACGTTTTCTAAAGCAGTAAACTCCGGAAGCAGATGATGGAACTGATAGACAAAGCCTAACTTTTTATTTCTGAGTCGAGTTATTTCTTTTTCCGATAGTTTGGAAATATCGTGGCCGTCAATTAAGACTTTGCCACTATTGAAATTATCCAAGCCACCTAAGCACTGCAATAAAGTAGTCTTACCAGAGCCAGAAGTGCCTACTACGGCAACGACTTCACCTTCGTAAACCTGTAGATTTACTCCTTTAAGTATTTCAAGAGATTGATTGCCTTCACTAAAGGTTTTCTTTAAGTCAACAGCCTCAAGGACGATTCGTTTGTTATTCATAGCGAAGTACCTCGGCCGGTTGAATCCTAGCTGCACGCCAACTTGGGTAGACCGTAGCAACTAAAGAAAGAAGAAATGAGCCAATAGCAATCGGAAGAATGTCACCAGCTTGTGGGTCGCTTGGCATACTGGAAATTAGATAGATATCCTTTGGTAAAAACTGCACGCCAAATAAATTCTCTACGAAAGCCACAATGGATTCGACATTAAATGCGATTAGCAATCCTAGAGCTGTTCCAGTAATTACGCCGACAAGGCCGACAAACATGCCTTGAATCATGAATATTTTCATGATGGACGCTTGTGAAGCGCCTTGAGTTCTAAGAATGGCGATATCGCTTCTCTTGGAATTAACAGTCATTACCAGGGAAGAAACCAAACCAAAGGCACCGACTAACACGATAAGGAAGAGAATGACTCCCATCATTCGTTTTTCGACTTGAACAGCAGCGAACCAAGTGCGGTTCTGCAACGACCAATCAGCGGCTCGAAAACCTTGTGGAAGAGAGAAATTAAGGAGCCGTGCCACTTGAGGCGCTTCGTGCATGTTCTTTAGCTTTACTCTCAAGCCTTCAGGACCACCAGTTCTAAGAAGCGCAGCGGCGTCATTAATATTGATGAAGCTCACCCCGCTATCGTAGTCGTAGTGGCCGGAATTAAAGATACCGGATACGGTGAACTGACGCATGCGAGGAACTAGACCAGCAGGTGTGAATTGGCCTTCCGGCACCATCACTGAAATCTTCTCTCCAGTCGTTACATTTAATTGTCGAGCTAAATCGATACCGATCACAATATTGAAAGAGCCTGGAATTAAAGTGTCCATGGAACCCATAATCACTTTACTGCCGACATCGCTTACTTGCGGTTCAATTTTGGGATCAATTCCAGTGAGCAGCGTACCTCTTACGTTTGCTCCGGAATTCAATAGAGCTTGGCCACGTACGTAGGGGGCAGCTCCATCAAATTGATCAGTTCTATTCTTAACATCCAGGGCAAGTTCTTCCCAGTCTTCGACTGGACCACGCATGCTGATAATTTCCAGATGTGGAATCACAGCTAGCATTTTGTCGCGAACTTCCTTTTGAAAGCCGTTCATTACCGACAGGACAACGACTAACGCCATTACACCGACAGCAATGGAAATGACAGACATCCCGGAAATAAACGAAACAAAGCCGTCTCGACGCCCAGACCGTCCAGAAAAGGTGTAGCGCAGACCTATTACCCACTCATAGGGCAACTTCTTGATAAGAGAGGATTTCACAATAGCATCCAGTTAAAACTGCGAACATTCTACTTTGCTCCGCTGCATTAGAATCCGCCTCCATGCCTGCTTGTATTTTTTTGTTTCCTAATGCGCTTCTCAGTCCAAAAGAAAGCGAAATCCTAGGAGACTTGGCTTATCCCAAGTCTTTACAGGAAATGCTTTTACCCTGTGGAGTGCAAACTAGCAGTGAACTTTTTAACAATAAAGCTCTTTATGGTTCAGCTTGGCAGCAGTGGCTTTGGATGCTTCTCACAGAAAGAAGCGATCTTCTGCCAACAGCACCTTACCTGTGGAAAGGTCTAGGAGGAGAAAAAATAGGTGCGCAGCTTTGGCTTCTATCTCCGTATATAACTCAGGAAGGAAAATTACAGAGCTGTTCTATCTCAGAAGACATTGAAGAAATTTGCCTCGTGCAAGATCTTTTAAATCCTATCCTCAGGCGCTATGGATTTAAGTTGCAGGCTCTTAATAATTTGATCTTTATTAGTAGAAGCGATCCATGGGAAGTCTTAATTCCTATTTGGGAAGCACAAGAAGGGAAAGAGCCAGCGCTACCAGCAGGTAAAAACGCCTTCGATTGGAAAAAACTATCCACAGAATTGCAAAGCGCTCTACGTACTTCCGAACTCAATGGCTATCGAAATAAACTAGGAAGACCATCTATTGAAGGATTTTGGATTAACGGAGGTGGCGACGATGGACAACTTCCTTTTACAAAAATTCGAAGCGTGCAGACGCAATCGCCTTTAATTAGAGGTCTTGCTTGTAGTTGCGGTATTCCAGCTTCAAGAGTGACGACTGAGAGAAGCTTTTGGCGAGACGTGCCAGATGGAGACAGAATAGCAATGTTTTCCGAATTCCTCGATCCATCTATAAAATTAGATGCAACAAAGTGGCAGTCGGCCTGGGATAAAGCCAAGGTAAGAGTTGATGCCCTGATAGAGTCGGCAAGCCGAAGCGAAAAGTATCATCCCGTCTTTGTCGCAACTAATGAATCGACTGTATCGACTGCAATGCCTAAAACCACAAAATCGATACTTCCGCTTAAGGTCAAATCCAATAGAAATTGCGTAAGCTGGCTTACTGCCAATAACTAAAACAACATGACGAAATTTAGTATCCGTAGATTTAACCCGACAGTAGTTAAGAATCTAACCGCCTATGGAGTGCGGGAGCCACTTGCTAGAGCTTTAGCCGCTAGAGGCGTAAGAAGCATCAACGACTTGCAGTATGACTTAAGTGAACTGATTCCACCCAATCAGCTGATGGGTTGCACAAAAGCTGGAGAAATTCTTGCTGATGCCATTTTGCAAGATAAGAACATCGTTGTTATTGGAGACTACGACTGCGATGGTGCCACTGCTTGCGCTGTAGGTGTTAAAGGTCTTGGCCTACTTGGAGCAAGAAAAGCTAGTTTTATTATTCCTGACCGTGAAAAGGATGGCTATGGCCTTTCGCCAAACTTGGTGGAAAAAGCTCTAGAAGAAAAGGCCGATGTCATTGTGACTGTCGATAACGGGATCTCAGCCTTAGAAGCAGTCGATTACGCCAAGTCCAAAGGCCTAACGGTTATTGTTACTGACCACCATCTACCTGGAGAAAAGCTTCCGGCTGCCGATTGCATCGTTGATCCAAACCAGCCTGACGATACTTTTGAAAGTAAAGCCTTAGCTGGTGTCGGGGTCATTTTCTACGTACTTCTTGCTACTAGAGCTGCCTTGCGAGATAAAGGACTATATAAAGATAAGAAACAACCAAACCTACTATCTCTGATCGACTTGGTAGCTCTTGGAACTGTAGCTGACGTTGTGCCATTAGATAAGAACAATCGCATTATTGTCACTAAGGGATTAGAAAAGATTCGTCAAGGCAAAATGCAGCCTGGCATTAGTTCTTTATTGAAACTATCTGGCAGAAACAGCGTTTCATTAGATTCTCACGATCTTGCCTTTGCCGTTGCTCCCAGAATTAATGCAGCCGGAAGGCTCTCCGATATTTCTTGCGGGGTCAATTGTTTAATCAGTCCTAACTACAACGAAGC
>JAJPXW010000347.1:0-3507 GCA_021205255.1 Burkholderiales bacterium | reverse complement strand
CCTAGTCGAACGCTCTTGGCATTCCGGAATCTTTGGACTTTAAGCAGCCAACAATAAAGCTCGCTTCTATCGACCAACTATTGCCTTTGCCCGCAGTGGAGAAAATGAGAGCGATGGATTAATAAAAGGCTCCGGTCGTTCAATTAAAGGCATACACCTGAGAGACGTCCTCGTTCAGATCTCCAAGAAAAATCCTGGTCTAATTATTAAATTTGGTGGCCATGCTTTAGCTGCAGGATTGACAATTAAGGAAGAGGACTTTGACAAGTTCAGGAAAGAATTTGATATCACCGTTCGTGAACTTGCAATGCCAGAAGCATACGAAGATAGCATCCAAACTGACGGTGAGTTGACAGCCAGGGACTTTAACCTTGGGTTAGCCCATAGTTTGAAAGAGCAGGTTTGGGGAGCAGCTTTTCCGGAACCCGTCTTTGCTAATCGCTTTAAAGTCCTGGAACAGACTCTTCTAAAAGAAAAGCATCTCAGGCTTAAGCTAGAGGCCGATGGAGTCAAAGTCCAAGCAATTTGGTTTTTCCATAAAGACTTACTTCCTGAATTTGCTTACCTTTCCTACCGGCTAAACGCCAATACTTGGATGTCAAGAGAGAGTCTGCAGTTAATTATTGAAGGAATGGAAGACGCCGATAGAGATTGGGCATAGCTCAAAGAACACTACTTTAGTAATTGGTAATGGAAATAAGCCGCTTTTGCTCGGCCTAAGGTATTCATACTCCCATCATGGCAGGCTTTAGGCCTTTCATTATTGCGGAATCGTTATATTTAAGAATTTGTGTGCTAGCCCTTCCTCAGAGCTAGTACAAGCCACGTTCCTAAGTTGTTGTGGAAGATTAGATTCGGCTTAATTGCAAATGGAAAACGGAACAAACTACAAAAAGAATTATTTCTTCAGCCCCAAGACAAAAGAAGAATTTTCCGCCTTACTCAAAGACATACAAGAGGACGAATCGTTAGACGATTCCATGAATGCGCTTGATGCCAACATTGATGCTTTCCTCGTTCCAAAAACTGGTGAGCTTGTTGGTGAAGCAACTAAGACTGGAAGAATAGAACCAGGCGCTGGTGCCCAGCTATCCTATTCCGACTACTCTTACTACTTTTCCCACGAGAAAAGAAAGAAATCCATTGGAGACAAGCTTTGGGGACTTGCCTATCCGGACGATTTGAATTCCTACCGGCTTATTTCCACGCTGATCGCCTGGCAATTTACGCAAACAGTATTAATGAAGATTCCAAGCTTCAATCTCAGCAGGGATCTACATGGAGAAGCTATAGAAAGTATCCCTTTTGAATTTTTCTTCACTTTCCAGGGACTGCCTCTTTACATGCCAATAAAGAGTAGGAAATATGTTGGAGTAATGCTGAACACAAATCCCAGGTTGCCTTTGGCCGGAATGCCGGAAGATCTTAAATTTTATGGAGAGCTTGAAAAAGACGGTATTCCATTAGTGCGCAATTACGCTTTGCAATTCCTACTTTTTGGAAAGGAGTACGACAACGTCATCTCCTTATGGTTCGATAATTCTGAAAGGTACTGGACTGTAAAGGAAATGGAAGATGACAGAGCTAAAGGAAAAATTCCGCTTTCATTCATTAAAGAGAGGTTTGCCAAGGACTCCAGGGATCGCCAAGCAAATAAGATTTGTCTAGATATTTTGATGGGTGCTTTATTCCTATCTAAGAACTTGCCATTTCCTAGCTGGGTAGAGGAAAGCAAAACCATCCATATGGAAATCAACCCTAAAAACGGAAAACTTACTGCAAAGCTTCCAGAGATGCCCAACATGATTGTTTTAACACCGGAAGGCTGCGTCGATCTTTCTGATCCCGACTCGGAAGTTACTACAGTTGAAAACGAAGATAGGATCCTGCATTAATACTCGTCTTTAACATCGACTAGAACATCAGTTGGAGAAGAATGAAGTGTGCTTCTCCTCCTGGGTAAATCTAAGATCAAGGATTCTTTCTGTAGAGGCTGTTGGAAATATTTAAATGGATGACTTAAAGCAATCTTCAAGATCAACTTCGACTTCTAAAACTCCCATTTTTGTATCTGCAAAAACTGCAGATCAGATTAAGAATATCAAAGCTTTCTTTGAGGTGGATAAGGTTTTCCAAGATGCTAAGAAAGCTATTGTTTTATTGCTTAAGGAAGCCGACATCGTTGGAACTGAAGGCCTCGTTGACAAGCTTATTGAAAGTAAGAAGATAAATCCAAAGCAAGGAGTCCAGATACCCTATTCTTTATGGTTAGAGCTGTCTAAGCAAGCCAGTGCGAAGCACCACTCAAAATTCGCTCACTCCAATCCGATCTCAACGGATCTTGATGATTACGGGATAATGTCGAGCGTACTGTCCTGGTTCTTTACAAAAATTGTTGTCCTTCCTATTCCTACTTTTAATTTAGACAAGGAATTCAAAGACCACAACTCCTTTAGCGTAGGATTATTTATTGATTTCCAAGGTCTTCCTCTTTATGTTCTAGTAAGAAATAAAAAGTTTGCAGGTGTCTTGCTGAGCACTCAAGCATTTCTAGCCTCGGACGAAGAAGGATTTTGGGAGCAATTTCAACTCCCCTATACGCGTAGAGGACTAACTTATGTCTATGTCCTATTTTTCACGCTAGTCCCAAGGCATGGAACTACTCTTGTAACTTTCTGTTGCCCAGGTTTCGAAACTTTTTCTAGCAAAGAGCTACTACGAAAGAATGGAAGGGAGGCAACAAGAAGTCTACCTGGAATAGAAGTTCTCCTAACCAAAAACTTTAAGGACAAAGACGTAATAAAAGCTAGCTTATCTGCGTTGCGAGTTGCTATTTATCTCTATAGTCACCTTCCAGGGCCTATGTGGCTTTCTATCAAAAAGCAACTCAGCCTCAAGAAAGATTCGAATACTGGCGCAGTAATTGCTATACCCCCAGAGTCTCCCTCCATTTATATTTTGACCAAGGATGGCAGTTTTCCTCTACAAGATCCAAATTTCAGTATCGAAGTCAAAGTCGAAGACTAAGAGCTTCTAGATTTTCTAGTGCGGTTTTCAAACGCAGATAGAAAATTCCGAAAGTGTGGTTGGGCTTATTAGCTTAAAGGTCATAAGAATTATTCTTACATTGGAAAGCTTATTTCCACCATTCCGGAAATGATCTCTTTAGCTTTACAGAAGGACTAAAGGTGGACTTCATTAACGTTTAGGCGTAAAGCTTTATACCTTGCATTGCCAGCAAAGAAAAGCCGGGACAACCATGAAAACTTATAGATATTGACGCCTAAACTGCAAGATTCTCCGCTCTCCAACAGAGAGGATTTGTAAGTGAAAGAGGACTATTTATCCTGAATTGTTTCCTTGACCTAGTAATAGTACTTTAAGTCACTTTTCAAAGTTGTGAAATGTAAGGTCTATTTAGCTGAGACTTATCCTATCTTGGTAAGATTTACCCTAACTATAAAGCCTTCTTTACAATTTTTTACTTATCTATATACAATTAAAAGT
>JAJPXW010000202.1:7232-8735 GCA_021205255.1 Burkholderiales bacterium | reverse complement strand
GGGTGTTTCTGAGGAGGAAAATATCCTTCATTTAATTTCGTTACCCACAGGAGAACATATTATGCAAAAAACATCTCGCACACTCGTTTTGGCAGCGCTTGGATCTGCAATTGTATTGGCTTTAGGTTGCACCCACGAACCAAGACACGAAGCCTATGCACCTGTAGAAGCCCAATGCACCCAGCAGAACGCTGGCCACTGCCTGACCGTTGGCGAAAAGCTCTTTAACGACGGAATGATGGCTCAGACTGCGGCTCAAAGCCAGCAGTGCTACAACGAAGCTATCCAGACATTCGAAAATGGATGCCAGTGGGGCAATGCTCCAAGCTGCTTCCTCGCAGGCAGAGCATATGAAATCGGCTTCTACAAGACAAAGAGCACCAAGACTGCTGAAGAATACTTCCAGCAGGCCTGCAATGGTGGCGTAATTGCCGCATGCGGCGCTCTTGGCGACATCTATACCCATACAAGACAGTACAAACAAGCTAATGCCGTCTATCAACAAATGTGCGATAAATATCAGGATCAGAAGGCTTGCGAAGTTGTAGCCGCTCATAAGAAGGGTAAGAGAACCACCTGCTATTACAACTAATAGATTCACAGTAGGAAACTTGCATTTTTCCTCTTGCTAATTCAAGAAAATCCGCTTTCTCCTGCATGTTGAGTGAAAGCGGATTTTTAATTATGGAGAAAATAAGTAACAAAAAGATACATCACTCATTCCTATCCTTTTAGAAATCTTTTTCTCTTTCTCTAGCCCCTTTGATTTACCGATGTGCTTATCTACAGAGAAAGAAGAAAGAGTTCAAGTTCCTTTAACTTCATTCCAAGGAAAACATGATGAGAAAATTTCTTTGCCTGTTAATAGCAACGCTCGGCGCAATTTTGGCTTTAACCATGGGTTGTACACATACTCCTACTTCCAGGCTTGATACTTCCAATATTGCCTTAGATGAATCGCATTGCACACGACAAAATTATCAGCAGTGCCTTGTCGTTGGCCAGTCCATCCTTAACAAGGCAGTCAGAACTAACAACGCGGCAGAAAGGGAAGGCTTATTTGCCGATGCCGCACAAGTTTTGATTAATGGTTGCCAATGGGGAGATCCAGGCGCTTGTTATGACCTTGGAATGATTTATTCCGATGGCAAGTACCAGGCCAAAGACTATAAAACAGCACAACGCTACTACACTCAGGCCTGCAATGAAAACCTTGCAATGGCCTGCGCTAACCTAGGCGAAGTCTATTTACTCGATAACCAAGACAAGAAAGCAGGTCAAATCTACCGGCGCATGTGTACTGAATACCACGACGCAAAAGCCTGTCAAATTTCCGAGGAGTTACAAAGAGGAATAACCCACTCCTCGTACTTTGCCGAAAGATAAAGGGCAATAATTAGGTCTTCTTGCTGTTACTTCTCTCTTGGAATTCACGATGCTATCCCCTTTAGTTCCAACTAAAACAAATTAGGGAGTTAGTATTAACTTAGAGCTATTTATATC
>JAJPXW010000202.1:0-7222 GCA_021205255.1 Burkholderiales bacterium | reverse complement strand
TTATATCCTTTAAATTCAAATAGCTATAGGGCTATAGTTAAATTTTTTTAGAAAGCCAAACGTGCCAATTTCGACAAAATGAAGGCAAGAATTCTGGCTAGCCTTTCTACTTTCTTAGCAACTCTTTTTCTTCTCTTGGTTAAGTTTTGACGGTCAAAAGCTAGAACTTTCTCATTGATTCTCATTGAATCTCATTGCACTAGCCCGTATGCGAACCAAAATTCCTCTTCGCATTCAGAAGAGGTCACTATTCAAATCACAAGCTCAAATCTCTATTAGAGCCACTCTTCAAAATTATCTATTTTGAAAAAACTTCGTCAAATGATGATCGAACGAAAATGACGAACTTCGGGGTCAAATCCCCTATCCTTCTGTCCGAGCCCAAGCTTTCTTGGCTAATCTCTCAAACACAAATAGCCAACCCGGTGATAAGTCTTATATTGATGGTTTGCCTTCTGGTGCATGCGTCAATCTAAGACAGCAAAATGAAAACTTAGGAATTATGGTTTATACCCCTCGGATAAACCCTTAGGTAGTAAAAAGCAGCCTGGCTTAATTTTTCTGATTTTCGAGTTGTATTTTATCTAGTAGATACCACTACTTAAGAACTTCTACTATTGTAGTTTTATCCAAAGAAACCTTTATTTATGGGGATTATCCAAGAAGGAAAGTTCAATCGGATGAAACGGAAGCGAAAAATTATTACACATTTTCGATCTATTACCGTAAATATGGTAGGGTTAAGGATAAACACTCAATTTGGGGGTGTTTTGCCTAATACCATAAAAAATGATCTTTCCTAGAATCACCCCAATCACTCATCTTCGGTATTTTCAACAAGGGGTTGAAAAGCGAAGTTGAATCCTAAGGAGAGATACTCTATGACAAAAACCAATCGTCGTGACTTCTTGAAAGGTTCTGCTGCCGGTGCAGTAGCAGCCGTAACAAGTGGCTTGGCTACAGCAGCACTAGCACAGGAAAAGAAGCCTGATGAACCCAAGAAGTGGGACGAAACCGTTGACGTTATCGTCATCGGCTCAGGTTTTGCGGGTCTAGCCGCCGCAATCGAAGCAAAGAAAGCTGGCGCAAACGTTATCGTTCTGGAAAAGATGCCAACCCCCGGTGGTAACTCCATCATCAATGGCGGCATTTTGACAGCAACTGGCTGCCCACAGCAAAAGATGCACAACATCGAGGACAGCAAAGAACTTCTTGAAAAGGACATCCTTACTGCTGGTAACTACATGAACAGCACCAAGAAAGTTCATCAGTTGGTTGAACAGACTCTTCCTAACTATGAATGGACAGTTAAGGAACTCGGAGTCGAATGGCTACCTGACGCAATTGGTCAGGAAGGCGGTCACTCTGTACCACGTTATGTAACTACTAAGTGTGGTTCTGGCGCTGGTATCGTTACCAAGGAACTTGACAAGTGCAAAGAACTTGGTATTCCAATTCGCACACGTACCTACGTAGATAGAATTGTCCGTACTCCAGAAAGAGTTGAAGGCGTAATTGTTCAGGAAGGCTATAAGTTCCCGAACAAAGACTCTGGTAAGACTAAAGCAATTAAAGCCGATCAGGGTGTGATCCTCTGCTACGGCGGATTCTCTGCTGACTTGCCATACCGCATGATGCAGGATCCAAAACTAAATGCAGTACTAGACACTACCAACCAGCCAGGTGCAACTTCCGAACTGTGGCGTGAAACCTCCAATATCGGCTGCCTGCAGGTTCAGAACGACTGGATCCAGTGCGGACCATGGGGCAACCCACATGAGAAAGGCATGGGCATTGGCTGGCAGTTCAACCAGACAGCTGCCGCAGAATATGGACTTTGGTGCAATAGCGACGGTGACCGCTTCGTTAACGAACTAGCTAACCGTAAAGTACGTGCTGATGCCATTATGGTTCAACAGGCCAATGGCAAGAAGTGCTTTGCAATTGCTGACGCCAACGGTGTGAAACCATTTGTCGCACAGCGTCCTGGCATGCTTGACAAACAGCTCGAAAGAGGCCTGGTATTCAAGTACGACAGCCTTGATGACCTAGCCAAAGCACAGGGCATCAATCCTGAAGAACTGAAGAAGACCGTTGCGAACTTCAACGAATGCGTCAAGACTAAGAGCGACCCAACTTGGAACCGCTACATCAACAATGAGCAAGTTCCTGTTGAGACCGCACCATTCTATGTTGGCGAACTTCAGCCGAAGGTTCACCACTGCATGGGTGGCTTGGTAACTGACGACAACTGCCAGGTTCTAGATGTCAAGAACGACAAACCAATCACTGGCCTTTACGCAGCTGGCGAATCCACTGGCCACGTCCATGGCGCAGTACGTCTTGGCTCTGTAGCAATTCTTGACTGCCTTGTCTTCGGACGTATGGCCGGTCAGAAAGCTGCGGCTGCTCCTAAAGCCTCATAATTAGTAGTGTTGATATATTGGTAACTATTCAAATTACTGCTAATAGGTAACTAGAAAGCCTGGGTTCAGGAAGCTGATCCCAGGCTTCCTTACTTAAGAGAATAACAATGAAATTGCTACCGCTTGTACTGATGATGGCCTTGGCTCAATTTTCAGTAACGTCTTATGCGCAAGCACCTGCTGGTAACTGGGGTGCGGATCGTCATGTGGCAAGAGGTGTCACTTGCGATAAATGCCATGGTGCGAATAATGAAATTGGAACACCTGGTATGGATCAGTGCGTCCAATGCCACGTGCCGGAGCAAGTTGCCGAAAAGACGGCCAACGTGAAGCCACAAAATCCCCATTCTTCTCCACACTACGGGAATTCTCTTGACTGCACTTTGTGCCATGCTCAACACAGCGAGACGACTAATTATTGCGCCTCGTGCCACGACTTTGACTTCAACGTCAAATAATTTGTTTGAAGGCTCTTGAAAAGCCTTTCTATAAAAATTGGATAAGGATCTTATCACCAGCCCTTTAAGGCATTGATAATATTTAAACCCCTAAACATTCCGCACTCCGACCAAACAAAATTGTGAAGATGCGGAATTTTCTTTTGCGGAAATAGATTTCAAAGTCATTCCAGAGCTATCTCGGACGAACTCTACAACCTTTTAGCCTTTACTCGGCTGTAGTGACAATAGATAAGATTTATTCATTCAGTGCTACCAAAGCCATTTGCTTACCCATTTCAAAGGCTTTGTCTAAATCTCGTGGAAATTGTTGCTCGTGTACCAGCTTCTTTAATGGGATATTCCACAAATCGGCGACGTGTTTGTTGTAATCCTTGTATTGGAGCATGTAGCACGAATAAAGGCAATTGTTTACCGTTCGAAGTTTTAATTGAGCAATTACGTAGTTACTAATTTACCTAACGGTACTGTCCTACAATCGCATCCCATATTTCGGAAAAAGTAGATAAATATGGAAGAGAATGCGAACACAGAAGATTTTCTGATTTACACCTTGAGGCATCGGAAACACAATAACAGCGATTTTGGCTATATTGAATTAGCGCGCAAGACGCCCGATGAATGCGTTTTCTACGAACTATCGCTGATGCCCATGAACAATCGCATCGATACGGAATCGATACTAAAGGACAGAAAAGATCCACTTGTAAGAATTTCCTTTTCTGACGGAACTGTTATTGAACTCGCAGAGTTCAATAAGGACAATCCTAACCAGCCGTATAAGATCGTCTGCTTTAGGATAGGCTCAAGATTAGCGAGCTACAAGCGAATTTCTAACGATACAGGTCTCTTTCTTGCATTTAAAGGTCTTCCGGCCAATTGTCAGTTTCCAATACTCACTATTGAGGAGGATGCGAGTTTACGAAAGACCCAAGGGTACGAACTATAAAGGTGTCCTATTGGCATTTTTAGATACGTAGGAAAGTTAGCCATTTAGTTCAAATAGCCTACTCGAGAACTAGAGGGGATTAAATCACGAACGGGTGCTAGTAGAGCTAAAAATCGAACATACAGAATTGGAGTATGAAGTGTCCAACAGTAGACATGATATTTTTAGTTATTGAAACCTCCACCTTTTTTATTTGATTGCTTCCCCTTTTTATTACGTGCCGATCCATCTTTTAGGATTGTTGGCAGCAAGGGTTGATTTTCTCTAATTAAAACCTCCTAACGGGATTGCAGAATAATAGGGGAAGATCAAACAGCTAAAGTTTTAGGCCTTTCAAATGCAAAGGTGAACTTTTGTTTATTTTCTTTTGAACGTTTGTTGAGGAAAAAGAAAAGATCGGTTGAGAGATCAACCATAGTCCCAAAATGGTGTTTGTGCTCTTTATTCAGAAAGTTGGGTTTTAACAATTTTTTCTCGCTATTGGGCTAGATTATCACCCCTTTTTATTATTGCCTTATAGTAGTCTTCTTACTAGAATACACACTCAATAATAAACAATTCCCCTTTTTCTTTGGTCTTCTTAGCACGCCACAAAAGTTATGTGCTTTTTATTTAAACCCATAATTTGTACTTTTCTCTCATAAATTACAAGAGTATTGGAGGAGATTATGAAGCTTGCAACTTTAAGCCTAGCCCTAGCGTTAGCTTTAATTGCGAATCCAATCTATGCAGAAAACGGCACTGCTGCCGAAACTACAATCGGTCACGGAGGAGAGACTCCAACTGTTACTAATAAAGCGATAGAAGAAAAAGCTGATGTCGTAATAGTCGGTGGTGGTGGAGCTGGCTTATCGGCCGCACTTGCTGCCGCACAGAATGGCCTGAGCGTGATCGTAGTCGAAAAAAATGACTTCCTTGGTGGAGATACCTTCATCTCCAACGGTTGCTTTAACGCCGTGGATCCCGAGGGACAAGCTGGGATGGAAATGACAGATACCCAGCTAAAGATCATCAAAAGTATTCTTGAAGAAAAGCCTAGATCTGAGCTACAAGCTAAATTAATTGAAACACTTAAGGAACAGTTTGAGGCTTATCAAAAAGCAGGATACAAAGGGCTTTTTGACTCTCCGGAACTTCATGCATTACAAAGCTGGAAAGCTGGCGACTATAAAGGAAATCTAGAGTTAGTTTATCAATTGGCTACTTATGCTCCTGAAATGCGAAAAATCTTGGCTTCTCTTGGCATTAAGTGGACAGAACCGCCAACAGAAGTCGTAGGCGCCCTTTATCCGCGCTCTCACCAGGATGTTAATTTCGAAAGCGGAAAGAGATATGCCAATGCACTACTTGGTGAAATAAAGGCTAAAAAGTATCCTGTAACCTTCATGCTGAGCACCAAAGCGGAAGATCTCATTGACGAAGGTGGAAGAATCGTCGGCGTCAATGCAAAAGGGCCAGAAGGTAAGCAATATGTTCTTTTAGGTAGCAAAGGTGTCGTTTTAACCTCAGGTGGCTTTGGTGCGAATGTGGAAATGCGTACTCACTACGACACGGTTTGGGGTCACAAACTGGACGAGACGATAAAAACCACCAATCTACCGTCTAATACAGGCGATGGTATAAAAATGGCCGAAAAGGCTGGAGCTCAACTCCAAGACATGGGCTATATACAACTTCTATCCACTGCTGACCCTGTTACAGGTTCGACTAACAACAAAATAATGGAGTCAACCAACATCTATGTAAATAAGTTGGGCAACCGTTTTGTAAACGCACTGGAAAAGAATAAATCGGACCTAGCAAAAGCGGTTTTAGCTCAACCCGATCACTTGTTATTCGTTATTGGTACTGACCGGTCCCTTATAAAAGATAAAGATGGACGGACCCCTTACGGATTTTTAGTTGAAGATCTAGTCCAACAGCATAGAGCCTACAAAGCTAATAGTTTGGAGGAACTTGCATCTCAGCTAGGTATGAATCCAGACAATTTGAAGATTACTGTTGAAAAGTGGAACAAATTCTGTGAAACCCAAAAGGGTGATGAATTTGGTCGCACTAGTTGCGATGAAGAAAACATATTATCTTCCCCACCCTTCTATGCTTCGCCAATGAGTCCAGCCGTTAATTACACAATGGGTGGAGTATTAATCAACAAAGAAGCACAGGTACTTTCGACAAGTGGCAAACCAATTCCTGGTCTTTATGCCGCTGGAGAAGTGACTGGAGGCATCCATGGCGCTTACAGAGTTATTTGTAATGGTGTGCCGGATGCACTGGTCTACGGAAGGATCGCTGGGCAATCGGTAGCTAAAGAAAAATAAAAATTGCTATCTTTCTCCTTAGAGATATCCTCTAGAACCGAGAAGATACAGACGCTCATCGAATTTCAGGAGGATTCCTATTCGGTGGGCGTTTTTCGCCTCTGTCACGTTATTTTGTGGACTGAAATATAAAGGAAGAGTGAAATAAGTATAAGTTGCTGAATGCAACTGTACCAAAAGGTTTGCAAGTACTCTAGTATTCCTTAGCTTGCATAATCTCCTAACTAATCACTGGATAGTGACGCTTGAGCTTAATCCTTGCGTCAGCTGTCTTGAATTGCTAGTTAACAGTGATGTGCCTAGAGTTCCTCTCTCCATGTAGGCATTTATCATTCCGTGCAATTTCCCCATGCTCTCCTTTCTGTGGTAGTTGAAATCTGTTTGGACTTTATTTAGCCAAGAGCGAAGCTTTGCGTCGTATAAATTTCCAGTTTTTAATTCTTTCGTCCACGGCCGACTCATAAGTCTCGTAGAACATCGTCATCGTGTGGATTTCACGTTGTCCCTCTCTGGCACTTCCTTTTCGACACCCGGATATTCGATGTCAACGATACTTTTAATGAACTTGGCCTAGGCCTTCCTAGTGCGGTGTCCCAGTACGACCACTCGCAGCCTGCCGCTGAGTGGCTCGATGACCAGCATCAGCTCGTTCACGCAGACCCTGCGGTTTTCGTCATCGACTTTTTCTCATCTCTAGATCTCATGGACAAGGGTCCGGAAACTTTGTAGGTCAAAGGTTTTGGCTTATGTGCATCTATGCATAATCCAAATTCCCGCCATGGGGTGAATTCATCTAAGATTTAAGTTCAACTACAGCAATATTAGGTAAAATCAACTTAACGTTTTAGAGTCCAAATCATTGACGGCTTTTGTTCCTACCACTGTCCGCGTGATTTGCTCTAAAGCGGATCTAGGAGGAGTGGCACTAGGTAGGAATAGACCATGAATCCTAGGTTATTTTTTCTTAGTTTCCTTTCTTTTTCTTCTTTTCGTATTTTGCTAGCTTAAGTCGCCGTATCTCCCCCTCAAACCCAAATGTCCCTTCTACTTTTATGTTATATGTGTAAT
>JAJPXW010000229.1 GCA_021205255.1 Burkholderiales bacterium | reverse complement strand
TTTTTTTACAAGTCAGCATTTTTTAATGGGGCACTGCTAAACTGTGACTAATTGCAATTCCATTTGCACGCTTCTCTAATCAAAAGACTCAAGCTTTCACAGGATCAGCCATGGCACAGGATTTTGTCCACTTAAGAATGCATTCCGAATACTCCTTTAAGGACAGTACTATCCGTGTAAAGGAGATAGTCCATAAAGCATCTGGAGCAGGAATGAACGCGCTTGCACTTTCAGATGCTGGCGTCATGTTTGGTCATGTCTTTTTCTATAAAGCTGCCCTTGCACAAGGAATTAAGCCTATTCTTGCCGTAGATGCCTGGGTTTCGAACCCTTTAAATAGAGAAAATCCCCATAAGCTTCTTTTACTGTGCCGTAATCTTGACGGATACCACTCTATTTGCAAGTTGCTTACTAAGGCTTGGCTGAAAAATCAAGTGGACGAAAAAGGCATTATTGAGATGAAATGGCTCAATAAGGAGAACTGCTCTGGCCTTATTGCACTATCTGGATTTGAAAGTGGCTCCATTGGACGCGCTCTACTAAACGGCAAAATGAATACGGCCACTGAAGAGGCTAAAAAGCTATCTTCTCTATTCAAAGATCGCTTCTATCTTGAAATCCAAAGGGCTGGTCGAAAAACTGATGAGAAGCTTGTTGCATTGACAGCCAAGTTTGCAAAAGAACAAAAGCTACCTCTAGTTGCAACTCATCCAATTCAGTTTACTGATCCAGAAGATTTCCTCGATCATGAAATCCGCTGCTGTATCGCTCAAAGTACAACCTTGGCCGATCCCTCAAGGGAGAGAAAGTACACCAAGGATATGTACTTCAAGTCAAAAGAGGAGATGATTGAAAAGTTCAAGGACTACCCAAGCGCCTTGCAGAATTCAGTGGAAATTGCAAAAAGATGCAATGTCCAGCTTGACTTAGGACATCCACGGTTACCTAAATTCGAAACCCCGGCTGGCACGACCTTGGACGAATACATGGCTCATCTGGCCTATGAAGGGCTGGATATGCGCTTAAGTAAGCTCTATAAAGACGAAAAAGAGCGCGAAAAGCAAAAGCCTAGATATCTTGAACGCCTGGAAAGAGAAATAAAAGTCATTCAAGAGATGGGCTTTTCAGGTTACTTCCTAATCGTGCAGGACTTTATTCGCTGGGCTAAAGCTAATGGGTGTCCTGTGGGACCTGGCCGTGGTTCCGGTGCTGGTTCCTTAGTGGCCTATAGCCTGGAAATTACCGATCTGGATCCATTGGAATACAACCTGCTTTTTGAAAGGTTCTTAAATCCGGAAAGAATCTCCATGCCTGACTTTGACGTTGACTTCTGCCAAGACAACAGAGACCGCGTAATTGAATACGTCAAGAAAAAATACGGCTCGGAAGCAGTAAGTCAGATTGCTACTTTTGGCGCAATGCTGGCTAAGGGCGTAATTAAGGATGTCGGCCGAGTCATGGATTTCAGTTATTCGGAAACAGACGACCTTGCTAAATTTATACGGACGCAACCCGGTCTCAACATCACTTTGCAAACAGCGTTGGAAACGGAGCCTGAATTTAGAGAGCGAGTCGCCAACACTCCTGAAATAAAGAAATTAATAGAGTCGGCTTTGCACCTAGAAGGCATATGCCGAAATATCGGCATTCATGCCGGAGGCGTTTTAATAGCACCGGGGAAATTAACGGACTTTTGTCCACTCTATGCGGCCAATATGCTGCCCGAGAACGTCGTCAGCATGTATGACAAAAAGGAAGTCGAAGATGTCGGTTTAGTAAAGTTTGATTTCCTTGGCCTTACTACTTTGACGATTATCGCTAGGGCGCTTGACTACATTGAAAAGAATACAGGTAAGAGACCTGATCTAGATCACTTACCAACGAACGACAAAAAGATTTACGAAAACATTTTCCAAAAAGGTGAGACCAAGATGGTCTTCCAATTTGAATCTCCTGGAATGAAAAACTACGTCGTTCGTTCCGTACCTGAAAAATTAACGGACTTAATCGCACTAAACGCCCTCTACAGACCTGGGCCAATGGAGCTTGCCGACGATTTTGTCGATTTGAGAAAAGGACTGAAGGAGCCGGAATACGCCGATCCACGCATTATTCCTGTGTTGGAGGAGACTTCGGGCATTATGCTCTATCAGGAGCAAGTGATGCAGGTAGCCCAGATTATTGGAGGCTATTCACTTGGCGGAGCCGATATTCTTCGCCGTGCCATGGGTAAAAAAGATGCGGCGGAAATGGACCGGCAGACCAAAATATTTATTGAAGGCGCAAAAAAGAATGGCGTCAGTGAGCAAGTCGCTACTGAGCTATTCGAAAAAATGCGTAAGTTTGCGCAATACGGCTTTAACAAATCCCATGCCGCCGCTTATTCCTATGTGGCTTATCAGACCGCTTGGCTTAAGTACTACTATCCAGCTGAATTTACAGCGGCCAACTTATGTGAAGTAATGATTAACGGCCCCAAGCTCTATGAGTACATTGGCGACGCATATGACCACGGCCTGACAGTACTGCCACCGGACATCAATCAAAGCGACTTCCATTTCACTAGCCCTGATTCGCACACTATCCGGTTTGGATTGGGGGCAATTAAAGGGATGGGAGAGAACACCGCTAACGCCATATCCGCAGAAAGAAAGAAAAATGGTCCGTTCAAGGATATGTATGACTTGACAGTAAGGGTTGGAACTGAATTTATCTCTAAAAAGACTCTTGAACTTCTTTCGCTTGCCGGAGCTTTTGACTCCATTGATAAGAATAGGCGCATGTGGTACGAAAGTGTGGAAAAAGTCCACCCTGCAGCCGTAGCTAAAGAAGCTGCTGCCAACCAAATGGGTCTATTCGGAGAGGAGTTAGAAGATCCTAAGGACCTTATGGCGACTTGCCAGCCCTGGGACGACATAGAAACCTTGAAGCAGGAAAGGAGTGTTTTTGGATTTAACTATTCAGGCACCTTGCTAGATTCGGCACGCGAAGAAATTGCTAAACAATTTAAGAAAAAGACATTAAAAGAAATTCAATACCGGCCTGAATTTGGAAATCGGCAACGCTTTGAAGCTTTTGGCGTCGTTACGGACGTTGTGCAGGGAGTCTCTAAAGCCTCTGGCACGCATTTCATTATCGTAGATGTAGCCGACGGCTATTGCCAAGTAGAAATGCGTGTAGCTCCTGAAATTGTCGACAAAGTTAAGAAAGAGCTTAAGCCTGATGAGATATATTTATTTGAGGGCGTCGTCTCCAAACCGGAGAAAAACGAAAATCTGAACTGGATAATTAGTAACTTCGCCCCCATATCTGAAGTGAGGGCCAGGAAAAAGGCAAAGCTCTTTATTCGAATTGATGAGAATGCTCCAATTCCGGGAGTTGCAGAGTTGCTTAAAGGAGTCGGTCCAGTGCATCACTCGCAGACCTTTAGCTCTGACGTGCTAGTGCTGGAAAGAGCCGACGACAGCGAGATCTGCATGCCCCTACCCAAGGAGTACGCAGTGATTCTGTCAAGCGAAAATGTCAGTAGGTTGAGAAATGATTCTCGGCTTGCCGATGTAAATATTCGATATGCGTGATAGTTCCACTCAATTCGGGGGATTGATTGTTGCTCAAAGTTACAATAATCCTTATTGTTAATAGCAATAACTCCCCGCCAATTCAAGTGCTTTCGGCTCTTTTTTTGGTATTGTTTCTTAACTAATAACTACGCGTGAATAACATAACCTGAGGTTTAGTGGGCGTGTAAACCACTAGACAAGGTTGAGGTGAGATTTTGAACAATAGCAATATGTTTGCCAAAGTGGCAATCTGGATAGTGATTGCCTTGGTCCTTTTCACAGTATTCAAGCAGTTCGACGGAGCTCGAAAGACAGCAGTAAGTGATCAGGGTACCAGCTACACCCAATTTATGGATGAAGCTAAAAACGGAAAAATTAAAAGAGTTGATGTGCAAGGACGTACCTTGACCGTAACTCCAGTGGAAGGGTCTGTCTATAAGCTGACCGCTCCTGGAGACTTATGGATGGTAGAAGACCTTCGCAAGGCCGGCGTGCAGGTTTATGGCCAGCCTGAAGAAGAGCAGAGCTTCCTTGCCACGATCTTTGTTTCCTGGTTCCCAATGCTCCTTCTTATTGGCGTTTGGATTTTCTTCATGCGCCAGATGCAAGGTGGAGGTAAAGGTGGAGCATTTAGCTTTGGAAAATCAAAGGCGCGCATGCTCGATAGTGCGAACAACAGCATCACATTCTCCGATGTGGCAGGATGTGATGAAGCTAAAGAGGAAGTTACTGAACTGGTGGACTTCTTAAAGGATCCAAGCAAGTACCAGAGACTTGGTGGAAGAATTCCACGCGGTGTCCTTCTTGTCGGTTCTCCAGGCACAGGTAAGACACTACTTGCCAAAGCTATCGCAGGTGAAGCAAAAGTACCTTTCTTCACGATTTCCGGTTCAGATTTCGTTGAAATGTTCGTTGGTGTCGGTGCAGCACGTGTGCGCGACATGTTCGAAAACGCTAAGAAAAATAGTCCATGCATCATCTTCATTGATGAAATTGATGCCGTTGGCCGTCAAAGAGGCGCTGGTCTCGGCGGTGGTAACGATGAACGTGAACAGACTTTGAACCAGATGCTCGTTGAGATGGATGGTTTCGATACCAGTTCCGGTGTTATCGTGATTGCCGCTACTAACCGTCCTGACGTCCTTGACCCGGCTTTGCTAAGACCAGGTCGTTTCGACAGACAGGTAGTCGTACCACTGCCGGATATTCGTGGCCGTGAGATGATCCTTAAAGTTCACATGAGAAAGATTCCAGTTGGTGCCGATGTGGATGAATCCATCTTGGCCCGTGGAACACCAGGATTCTCAGGTGCCGACCTTGCAAACCTAGTTAACGAAGCCGCATTGTTTGCAGCTCGTAGAAATGGTCGTGTAGTTGCCCATGAAGATTTCGAAAGGGCAAAAGACAAGATCATGATGGGTTCTGAGCGCAAGGGCATGGTCATGAACGAAGAAGAGCGTAAGAACACGGCATACCACGAAAGTGGCCACGCCTTGGTCGCACGCTTGATGCCAAAATCCGACCCAGTACATAAAGTGACGATTATTCCAAGAGGTCGTGCTCTCGGTTTAACTATGCAGCTGCCGGCTGAAGACCATTTCTCCTATGACAAACAGTATCTTCTGACTAGAATCGCAATTCTGTTCGGTGGCCGTATTGCTGAAGAAGTGTTCATGCATCAAATGACTACTGGCGCTTCCAATGACTTCGAAAGAGCTACCCAGCTTGCTCGCGATATGGTGATGCGCTATGGAATGTCGGATGCTATGGGTATCATGGTCTATGCGGAAAACGAAAACGAAGTTTTCCTTGGTCGTTCAGTTACGCAGACTAAGAATGTCTCCGAAGAGACAATGCGCAAAGTCGACCTTGAAGTCAGAAGGATTCTTGATGAGCAGTACAAAGTAGCTCGTAAGCTCATTGAAGAAAACCAAGACAAGATGCATGCCATGGCCAAGGCTCTGCTTGAATGGGAAACCATTGATCACGAACAAATTGACGACATCATGGCTGGTAAGGAGCCAAAACCACCAAAGCAGTTGCATAAGAAAGCCGATGATAAGAAGAAAGCTGAAGCTCAGCCCAATAAGCCTGCAGAAGCTCCTCAGCAAGTAACTGATCATCCAACTGACGAAGTGCACGCCGCTCCTGAAAAGGAAAGTGCAGAAGCTCCTAAGGCTGAAGCTACAGAAGCACCAAAGGCAGAAGCTACCGCTACTGTTCCTGCGAAAGACGAAGTAGCTGAAGTAGCAGAAGCTAAGCCGGAGGAACCTAAGGCTGTTGAGACAGTTGGGAAAGATCAACAGAAGTAGGTCTATTTAAACTTTTAATTTAAAGGCCGCCTAGCGGCCTTTCTTTAATCCATCATGAGCGAAGAATTCAAAGAAGACTTAGATGACGAAGAAGTCAAAATTCCTGTCATTAAAGGTCAAAAGAACTATATGACGCCTGCTTGCTACCACAAAATGCTCGATGAAAGGCAGCGTTTGGTCAAAGTGGAAAGGCCTGAGATAGTGAATGTGGTTGCATGGGCTGCTTCCAACGGCGACCGCAGCGAAAATGGAGACTATCTCTATGGTAAGAAGCGTCTGCGTGAGATCGATAGGAGAATTCGTTTCTTAAATAAGCGCTTAGAGGCTAGCGAAGTCATTGATCCAGCTACCCGGCCACCAACTGACCAAGTCTTCTTCGGCGCTACAGTCCTTTTTTCCGATCAAGATGGTAACGAAGGGAAAATCAGAATAGTCGGCATTGATGAAGCTGATGCTTCCGTTGGCGATGTTTCCTGGATTTCGCCTATCGCTAGGGTATTTCTCAAGCACCGTGAAGGCGACGAAGTGTTGCTTCCCACACCGAAAGGCGTAAAAAGACTAGATATTCTTGAAGTGACCTATACGGCTGAACCTCCAGGCAAACCTCATAACTTTTAATCAATCGTCTGTAAGGTCGTGGCTATTGCCCGACTGTACAATTACCGCTTTTTAGATTCTGGCCTGTCAAGCCAAATGGAAAAAGAACAGTATCTCTCAGATTTTGATTTTGATTTGCCCGAAGAACTCATTGCCCAATACCCTTTGGCCAAAAGATCTTCTTCGAGACTATTACATGTATGGGGTCGTTCGTTTGAGGACCTCACTTTTGAAGATCTTCCTTCTCTTTTGCATGAGGGAGATCTTTTAGTTTTTAACAATACAAAAGTTATTAAAGCGCGCCTAAACGGCTATAAGGAATCCGGGGGAGCAATTGAAGCTTTGCTAGAAAGGATTACTGGCACGCATACAGTCATTACGATGATGAAGGCGAGCAAGAGTCCAAAACCTGGCACTGCCGTCTATTTTGAAAAACCTGGTGTCGAAGGTAGGGCAAAAGCCTGGGTCGAAGGAAGAACCGGAGAATTCTATAACCTAAGGTTCGAGCAGCCAGTACTGGAAGTTCTCGACACTTTTGGGAAAGTTCCACTTCCTCCTTATATAACGCATGCTGCCGCTCCCTCTGACGAAGATAGGTACCAAACTGTTTACGCCAAGGAGCCTGGAGCAGTAGCTGCACCAACAGCAGGGCTTCATTTCACTTCTGAATTGCTGCAGGCTATTAAAGCCAAAGGATGCGAGGAAGTTTTTGTAACGCTTCATGTTGGCGCTGGAACGTTCCAACCGGTAAGAGTGGAAAATCTCTCGCAGCACGTCATGCATTCCGAGCATTACACCATTGATTCGGAAACTGCCTCTAAGATTAATAAGGCAATGAAAGAAGGTCGCAGGATTGTTTGCGTCGGAACGACGAGCTTGCGTACGGTTGAATCGGCTGCCGCATTAACGCAAGACGGTCTAATGCCAGTTGGAAGTTATGAAACTCGGCTATTTATAAAGCCCGGTTATAAATTCAGAGTGTGCGATGCGCTAATCACTAATTTTCATTTGCCAAAGTCCACTTTAATCATGCTAGTGAGCGCTTTAGCAGGCAAAGAAGAAGTTTTTACAGCCTATCGCCATGCCATTCAGGAGAAATACAGGTTCTTCAGTTATGGTGATGCATGCTTTTTTGAACGGAAGGAATGCTAATGGGACTGACATTCAAAGTGCTTAAGACTCACGGCCGTGCTAGGCGTGGAGAATTAACGCTCAATCACGGAGTCATCCAGACTCCGGTCTTCATGCCAGTAGGCACTTATGGAACAGTCAAAGGAATGTCCCCTTTAGAGCTCGATGAATCTGGCGCGCAAATTGTCTTGGGAAACACTTTCCATCTTTGGTTGCGTCCTGGACTCGATGTTATTGAGGAGCATGGCGGACTGCACCGATTTATGGGCTGGTATAAACCGATTCTTACGGATTCTGGCGGCTTCCAAGTGTTCTCCCTAGGTCAATTAAGAAAAATAACTGATGAAGGAGTGAAGTTCGCTTCGCCAATAGACGGCCAGAGACTGATGTTGACGCCTGAAATTTCGATGCAGATCCAAAAAGTCTTGAATTCCGATATTTCAATGGTTTTTGACGAGTGCACCCCTTACGAAATTAATGGTCGACCCGCTACGGAAGAGGAGGCAGCCAAGTCCATGCGAATGTCTTTGCGTTGGGCGGCTCGCTCTAAAGAGGAATTCGTCAGACTACAGAACCCAAATTCTCTTTTTGGCATTATTCAAGGCGGCATGTTCGAGCATCTGCGTGACGAGTCCTTGGAAGGATTAAAGGATATCGGCTTTGATGGCTATGCCGCTGGAGGCTTATCGGTAGGCGAGCCAAAAGAAGAGATGATGAGAGTCTTATCTTATGTGACCGAGCGCATGCCGTCCGATAAGCCAAGATATCTCATGGGAGTTGGGACTCCGGAGGACTTAGTCGAAGGAGTAGCGTGCGGAATCGATATGTTCGATTGCGTTATGCCGACTAGAAACGCTAGGAACGGCTGGCTCTTTACTCGCTATGGCGACCTCAAGATGCGCAACGCCAAGCATAAGCATGATTTGAGACCTCTGGATGAAAGCTGCGATTGCTACTGCTGCAAAAATTTCACTAGGTCT
This sequence comes from Burkholderiales bacterium, assembly GCA_021205255.1. Classification (GTDB taxonomy): domain Bacteria; phylum Pseudomonadota; class Gammaproteobacteria; order Burkholderiales; family Burkholderiaceae_F; genus JAJPXW01. The sequence goes on along the minus strand of JAJPXW010000229.1, from coordinate 155 downwards.
TATTTGCATCACTTGCAAAAAGTAAATGAGATCTTAGGGGCTCGCTTAAACACTATTCATAATCTGCATTACTACCTAAACTTAATGACTGAAATTAGGGCGGCTCTCGACACTGGAACATTTGAAACGTGGCGCAGTAAGTTCCATGCCGATAG
>JAJPXW010000130.1:2246-8811 GCA_021205255.1 Burkholderiales bacterium | reverse complement strand
GCCTGTATTCATAACTGTGCCGTTCTAGCTCATGTGAGAAATGGACGCATTGTTAAGCTTGAAGGAAATCCGGAATTTCCAATGAGTCGCGGTTCCCTTTGTGCTAAAGGTCTGTCAGGTATTTCTGCCGTGTACCACCCCAATAGAAATAAATATCCACTTATCAGAGTTGGGGAAAGAGGCGAAAACAAATGGAAACGCATTTCCTGGAAAGAGGCTATTGATACCATTGCCAGGAAAATTATGGATGTCACCGACAAGTACGGTGCTGAAAGAGTCCTGGTTTCTACTGGTGGTGGAGGCAACCCTGACTTTATTGGTGTTCGTCGAGCCGCCAATGCCCTAGGGACACCAAACTTCTTTGAGCCAGGTTGCGCTCAGTGCTATTTGCCTAGAACTCTTGCCAATGACATGCAATATGGTGGTCCAGTTCCTACTACGCCAAGTATTGCCGATATTTCTTGCCTTGAACTCTATAAGCCAAATTCTCCAATTAAGACTTTGGTGCTGTGGGGAACGGATCCTTCGTATAGCTGTCCTGGTGCTGGTGGCAGAATTCTTGCCGAGCTTAGAGCCAAGGGTTTAAAGACGGTATCCATAGACCCCCGTTTCGTTCCTGATGCGGCCAAGGCTGACTGCTGGCTCCCAATTCGCCCAGGTACTGACGTTGCGTTGGAACTGGCTTGGATGAAGTACATCATGGATAACGATCTCTATGATCATGATTTCGTGATGAAGTGGACCAACTTGCCTTATCTTGTCGATACGGATACAAGATTCTTCGTTAAAGCCAAGGATATGTTTGGTCAAGGCGGGGACCACGACTACGTAGTGTGGGATAAGAAAACTAATTCTCAAAAGCCACTTCCATATCCATGGGACGACAATCTTGATGTCGAACTTGATGGTGAACACGTCATTGACGGCAAGACTTATAAGACTGGTTGGCGTCTTTTGAAAGAAAGATGTGCTCCTTGGACTCTAGAAGCCGCTAGTAAAGAATGCTGGCTTGATCCGAAGCAAATTGAAAAAGCTATCAATATTTATTGCAGTGGACCTGGTGGAGTTTGTCTTGGTGTAGCCACCGACCAGACCATCAATTCAGTTGAAGCGGCAATGGGATCAGTAATCCTTAATGCTTTGAGAGGTAATGTTGAGTGTCCAGGAGCATTGTTGCAACGTACACCTGCTTCGATTAACGCCACAGGCGACTGCTTATGTACTCCAGCACCTTTCCTGTTGCCAAAAGGCCAGATAAAGAAGAGATTAGGCGCAATGGAGCATAAAGGTCTTTACCAATGGGATGCTGCTTCTCCACCTGCTGTATTGGAAGCTTTGAAGACTGGCAAACCATACCAACCATTAGTATGGCTCGACAGGTCGGGTAATAAATTTGGCGTCCTAGCTAGTGCGGATCAATGGGAAGACGCTACTAAGAACGTGGAACTGATAGTCCATATCTACATGTACCCAACGACCATGTCTCAATTTGCCGATATTTTGATCCCGGCGACAGAATGGTTGGAAACTAATTTTGCTCTGGAAAATCTGAATCAGATATTTGCCCGTCAGGCAGTTGTCCATACTTTCGAAACCGAAGATGAGACTATGTTCTGGGCGAAATTGATGAAGAGGTTGGCACAGCTAGGACATGCAAATGCTATACGAGCTTGTGATCCAAAATTCATGGGCGATGAAATGGCCTATTGGGACTCTATGGAAGAGCTTCTCGATAAGAAGATGTCACTTGTGGGTAAGACCTGGAAGGAAGTTCTTGAACAACAACCCATTGAGTTCATGCCTTATGACCAATGGAACACCTATTACGTCTATAAGGAGATCAATCCGGAAACTGGAAAGCCAAAAGGTTTCGAAACACCGACTAAGAAGATTGAGTGTTATGCACCTGGTTACATCACTTTGTCGCGGACAGGTGCACCTTATGCTTTAGATGATGAGGGTGTAGTCCCAGCTTCTAAAGATTATGACCCGCTTCCTTTCTATACACCTCCAACAGAAAATCCATATACGGAAGAGGCTAAGGAATATCCACTTGTTATGACGAATGGCCGCATTCCGTTGTACCACCACGGCACATTGAGAAACGTAGCCTATCTGCGTGAAATTTATCCCGCACCTGAAATTTGGGTTAATCCAAAGGACGCGGCAAAATATGGCGTAAGGCAAGGAGATTGGGTATGGGTTGAGTCACCACGTGGAAAGATTCGAGCAATTTGCAGAGTAACTCTTGGTGTACAACCAGGTGTTGTATATCAGGAAAGATTCTGGTTCCCGGAAAATCTCAATACTCCTACAAAAGGGTACAAAGAGTGCAATGTCAACATCCTTACTAATGTGAAAGGCCCCCACAATGGACCGGTTGGCACTTATACATTACGTGGCTATCAGGTAAAGATTTCCAAAGCTCCAGGCGCACCAGAAGGCATTTGGCTGAAACCTGAGGACTTCAAGCCCTGGTTGCCTAAACCCACTGACACTACACCAAATCCGGAGTTCTAAATGACACAGAAAACATTAGTGATTGACTTGGATCGCTGTATTGGTTGCTATGCGTGCGAGCTAGCTTGCAAGATGGAAAATAGCGTTCCGCTAGGCGTCTATTACAACAAGGTCCTAACCATTGGACCAGTTGGCGAGTATCCAGATATTCATATGTATAACTTGCCGACAGTCTGCCAGAATTGCCGTGAGGCTCCATGCGTCAAGGTATGCCCAACAGGAGCTTCCTACTACACGGACGATGGCCAGGTTCTTATTGACCATGAAAAGTGCATTGGGTGCAGAATGTGTATGGCCGCTTGCCCCTATGGTGCCCGCTCATTCAATCCGGAAACCAGAGTCGTTGAAAAATGCACTCTATGTAGGCATCTGCAAGAAGTCGATTCTTTGCCTGCATGTGTAAAGACTTGCTGCACTCACGCACGCTACTTCGGCGATATCGACGACCCAGAAAGCGATGTATCGAAAGCAATTGCTGCAGCTGGTCCAGAGAACGTACATTCGATGCCCGACAGCGGAAACCATCCTTCGGTACGCTACATCCTTCATCCGAAGACTGGCCAGTGGACAACTAATCCACCGAAGATGCTGTAATTAATCGCGAAGAAAAGGTAGCCAGGACGAAAGAGAAGAAGAGGATTGAGTATGACTCAAAAGAGGTATCTGATCTCTTTTAGTTGCTTGAGCTACCAAGTGGCTGGAATAGGACTAGCCGTAACGTTCTTCGAGACAAGAGTTTATCTAGAGAGGATTCTTTTCTGGGCGATGAATCTAGGCCTGGTCTCCTTAGGATTGGGTAACCTTTTGAGGCTACTGGGTCCAGACCGCCCGGAAATATTTCTTGAGGCTCTTATCCATTCGGAAACTAGCGCCTTTTTGAATTTATGAGCATCATGCTTTTTGAAGCCTGCATGCTCTTTTATCTTTTATTTTGAGAAGGAAACTTATAAGGTAGAAAAACTATATTTTATTTCCAAAGGAATTAGAAGTCTTAGTTGTAATAAGGCTTGTAAATAAAAGAAAGCCTTAGGAAGCCCGCAGTTCAAAACTTTATGGATTCTGGCATGTAACCATGGAGGAAATGCCGGTAAGGAAGTTATTGCCTAATTCCTTTAATGCGGGTGTTCATTTGGCTTGACCAATAAATAACACTGCCAGCTTTTGCTGGAATCTCAATTACCAAAGGACTATTAATGAAAAGATCTCTATTAATGCTCGCTATTTTTGGCGCATTTTCCTCCATCGCATTTGCAGAAAGCCACGTAACTCTTTACGGCGGCGTCGATGAAGGCGTGTTAGTGCAAAAAAATAGTAGGTCTCCTGCTTCTGTACGTTTACAGTCGGATATGCATGGCCGTTCTATGTGGGGAATTATGGGTACCGAAGATTTAGGCAACGGTAACTCTATTAGCTTCGTACTAGAACAGGGTTTCAATTCCAACGACGGAACGGTAGGGGCTCCTAGTTATTCAACTGATAGTGGGTTTACGAGGCAAGCGACTATGGCCCTCCAAGGCGAGTGGGGCATGTTGCAAGCTGGTCGTGTCGATGCTTTGTCGTTTGCTCCGTACCTTATGACGGGATGGCTAGCCTTCCAAGGTGTCAGCATGATGTCTTGGGAAACGCTAGGTGCGAGCTTCAACCGCGTAAACAACACTATTACATACGAAACTCCAGTTGTGGATGGCTGGAAAGTACGTTTGATGTACGGTAACGGAATGGGGACTGACACTGAGCAATGGTCTCACAATTCACATTATTACGGTGGTTTGCTAAGTTACCGCGGAGAGGCTTTAAGAGCGACGCTGACTTATGAAAATGTAGACTGGAAAGGCGCTTCGTTCGGAACAGATGGTAATTATTCAGATATCAAATATAGAGGAGACCAGAACACCATCAACTTCGGTATTGAATACGACATTGGAATTTGGACACCAATGTTCGCTTATCAATGGAATCATAAGAAGGACGGCCAGCAAAGCAACATGTTTGGGCTTGCGACCAAGATTCGCGCTGGAGGGGGACAGGTTCTAGCAGGCGTTCGTTATATCTTTGGTAAAGATACGAGTCCAGCCTATTCGAAAGCTTATGGATACGACACTAACAAGTTGAACGCTTGGCAGATAGATCTAGGTTATATCTATCCGATTAGTAAGAGAACTGAGCTAAAAGCTTTAGGTATTTATACAAATGGCCATAAGCTCTGGCATGAGGAACCTTTCTCTTCTTCCACAATGACTACGCAGATTTATAACGGATATCAGCTTTACGCCGGCATAAGTCACGAGTTCTAAATCAGTTCTGCTTCATTCTCAAAAAGCATGAAGCTCAGAGTGAAAAACAAGCTCACTTAAGTGGTGCTCCGTTCGACTCCTATCTTTATCTCCTTTGGAATAACGATAGGAGTTTTTAATTGGTTGAAACTGTAAGTGGAAGAGTTGCTAGTGGCTAGTATTACATGGATAGGACCTGTATCTTCTAAGAAGCTTCATTTTGCTTTTATAAATTTAGCCAAAGTACATTAGTAATAACATTTGAGCGATATGCGCTTAATATTCTTACATCCATAATTTGCTTACAGCTAGAAAAGAGCAATTGAAATGAAGACTTTTGAATTTGACTACGGCCACGGGACAAAGAAGTTCCAACTTGACGAAGAACGTATTATCGATGTCCTTAAAACAGCCGACTTTCCTCCAATTAAAAACCTAAAAGAAGCAGTGCATGAAGCCCTTTACCATCCAATAGGGCTTCCTCCTATTGATCAAATTGTCAAACCTGGTCAAACGATCGCATTTATTTGCAACGACTTGACCCGGGTCGCCAATAGTTTTGAATTCATGCCCTTGTTGCTCGACGAGATGAACAAGCTGGGCGTTCCAGATGAAAATATGAAAATTATTTTCTCATTAGGTACGCACCGGGAAATGACGCCAGCCGAATGGGAAGAGGCAGTTGGTAAGGAAGTAGCTAACCGGGTCAAGATGTATAACAGCATCTGTGATAACCAAGAGGACTTTGAGTATTTTGGCACTACTGCAATGGGTACGCCAGTCTGGCTGAACAAGCAAATCTGCGATGTGGATCATGTTTTTATGACCGGAAGCATAGTGCAGCACTTTTTCAGCGGGTTTGGAGGCGGCCGCAAAGCCATTCTTCCTGGTTGCGCTGCAATGGAGACTATCAGGCATAACCACAGCTTCATGATGAAGCCGGAAGCTGTGATAGGTAAACTCGACGACAATCCTTGCTATGAAGATCAGATACAGGGAGTTGCCTTATTTGCAAAAGACCATTCTCTTTTCCTCTTTAATGTCGTGATGGATGCCCATCATCACATATTGAAGATTTTTGCCGGGGACTACATAAAAGCCCATAGACAAGCTTGCGAATTCGTTGAGAAGGTCTATAGCAGCGAAATAGAGCAGCAAGCCGATATCGTCATTGCCTCATGCGGTGGGTTCCCTAAGGATATCAATATTTACCAGATGCAAAAGACAATGGACAATGCAGTATGCGCGACTAAAAAGGGTGGGGCAGTCATTATTTTTGCAGAATGTATTGAAGGTAGTGGCAATAAAACTTTAGAGGAGACTTTTAACAGGCTAGGAAGCACTAAAGCCATTAAGGAAGAACTGGAAAAAGACTTCAAAATTGGCGAGCACAAAGCCTACGCGCTTTCCCGCCTAATGGAAAAAGCGCACTTCTATCTTGTTACAGCTGTTGATAAAGGACTAGCTAATAAGATGCTATTTGCTGGCGCTTTCGATACTTTTGAAGAAGCTTTGGAAGCGGCTGAAAAGCAGGTAGGGAAAGGAACGATTATCCTTATGCCGGAAGGCAGCCTTACGGTACCTAAACTAAAAGAGAAAAATTCAGCCGCTGATTAGGTCTAGACGCATCCGCTTTGCCTATCAAAGAAACCAGACAAAGTTTCCATCGGTTGAATTTTCATCTCTTTAATTCCTAATTTTTCACAGGACTTGAGTTTTTCTGCAAGGAAATCTCGAGTCCTTTCCTTTTGGATTTCTGTGAATTTATTCCA
>JAJPXW010000130.1:0-2236 GCA_021205255.1 Burkholderiales bacterium | reverse complement strand
CTGTCTTTCTCGATGTGCAGTTCGAATCTGTGATTCGCGGTTTGCCTGATCCGGAAAGCCGGAAGCCAAGTTAGGAGATCTTGGAAAAATTTCGAAAGACTTTTTTCTAGGTTTCCTGCCAAAGTCAAAAGTTGTGGATCAAGATGGTATTGGTATGGGAATCTAGTAAGCATGCATGGCTTTGAAGGTTGCTCAGGACGATCCAAACCGGTTTCCTTACTTAATCGTCTGATTTCAGATTTAGTAATTCCTGCTAGGGCTAGTGGGGAGTGGATATTCAGTTCTTCCAAGGCTCGGATGCCTGGCCGATATGCTCCTAGATCAGAGTGGTTAGTGCCATCGCAGATAGGCGCATCGGCTAGTTCCGCTAGTTTAGAAAACAATACCTTTTTACAGTAATAGCACCGATCTTTTTGGTTGTAACTAACTTCATGGACTTCAAGTGGATTGATAGGGAGGACAGTGATTTCAAACTCATGCTCTTTAGCCCAATTAATAGCTTCTTCAGTTTCTCCAGGAGCGAGGTGCGGGCCAGTAAAGTGGTATAGATGGGGTTTAAAGCCAAAACGCTTAGCCGTATAGGAGAGAAAACGGCTATCGATGCCGCCGGAAAAAGCAATGGCCAGCCGTCCATGCGGGGCGGCCTTCAAAAGAATCTGGTTAAGCTTTTCTAGTTTTTCTTCGGACATTTAGATTTCCATCTTTAGGGATCCGCAGTGGATATTTATATAAGTGTGCCAAAAGCAAAAGTAGCACCGTTCGGAACTCCGGGATATTCGTAAGTGCCGTAAACAGTATCTATTTTCTCAATTTGCATCCTTGGCCAATTTCCAAACGTTGGATTAAGGGCTTTGAGAAGAGCTACGGCTGTTGGCGTAACTGTTTCTCCAAGGGCTGGAAACGGCCGAACTTGCATGTTCGGAAGCAAAGCCTGTACAGCTGGAGCAGGACAAGGAATTATTCCATGAGCACATTTTATTTGCCCATCCGCGACAGGTAATGGGCTGACGATAAGGACATCCGGTGCTAAACGAGCAAAGAGTTCACATGTTAGGCAAATGTCCAAAATACTGTCTAGAGCACCTACCTCATGAAAATGAACTTGATCGATAGGTAACGAGTGGACTTCACCCTCGGCTTGCGCCACTATTTCAAAAGTCTTGCTAGCTAGTTCCTTTGCTTTTTCAGACATTTGAGCAGTAGAAATAATATCTAGGACATCCTTAAGATTCCTGTGTTCATGCTCGTGTGGAAGATCAACTTCGCAGAACCATCCTCCAATATTGTTGACTGACTTTCGAGTAAGTCTGACGGTACCTGTTAGTTTCGGAAAAATGCCACACAGAATTTCATTAGTTTGTTCCTGCGTATAGGCAAGCATCCGCAGTAGGCCGCAAAGAAACATATCTCCGGCAAGACCTGAATGCATTCTGACTGTTAGAACCTTTTGTTGTTTGCAGGAATTGTTTTCGGAAGATGATTCATGCGAATGTTTATCGTTATCAAAAAACCAGTTCATGTCTTCGGCTGGAACGGGTTTGATATCGGAGGTCTCATTAGCCATTAAAGTTGTCCTTGGAAAGAAAGAAGAGTTTTATAGGCCGTGCTTGCTGCTCCAAAACCGTTATCTATATTGACAACGCTAATGCCGGGCGAACAACAGGCAAGCATTGAGTTCAAAGCAGTTTTGCCATGGTCGCAGATCCCGTATCCAACAGAGGTAGGACATCCAATGATGGGCCGAGGGGTCAAACCAGCTAGCACACTTGCTAGAGCTCCTTCAAGGCCGGCAATGCAAACAATAATGCTATAGGTATTTATTTCCTCAATATGCTTTTGAATCCTCCAGAGCCCTGCAACTCCGCAGTCGGCGAAGAATTTATGCTCCACATTCATGAACTCCAAAGTCCGAGCGCACTCAAGGGCAACAGCCGTGTCAGCAGTGCCTGCGGAGACAACTGCTACTGTGCCTTTAATAGGTGTGGAAACTTTTTTAGCGAAAGCGGTGCAGGATACGTTATCGTAACTATATAGAGATTGAATGTTTTCTTGAAGCTTGGAGAAAACCTTTTCTTTTAACCTAGTAAAAAGAACTGGTTCGGCTTCTGGCATGGAAAATTTCCGTAGCATTTCCAGTAAGGTCGTTTCTGGTTTCCCTTCAGAAAATACAGCTTCTGGTACAGCTACTCTTTCCTTGCGCTGGTGATCAAAATTTACGAATTCCATGGAGCGAAAG
>JAJPXW010000297.1 GCA_021205255.1 Burkholderiales bacterium | reverse complement strand
ATTACACACTTCTTCTTGCTATGGGCACTGTTTTAGTTAGATATTATCTATTAAGCCCTTAAAAGGTTTATTCTATAGAGAGAACTAGCAGTTAACCTCACTACTAGTCCTTAATTTATACCCCAAGTAAATTAGGTGAAAACATGAATACTACTCGAAGGGGCTTTTTGAAAGGCGCCGCAACGCTGGCATCAGCCACGGCGGCCTTTAATGCGCAAGCAGCTGGTATCTATCTTCCAGGTCAAGTCTTGCCATGGAAATTAGCCGACACGCAAGAGTACACCAATATTTGTTGTTACTGTTCCGGCGGATGCGGAACAATTGTTTCTGTCCGCCATGGCCATCTTGTTAATCTTGAAGGCGATCCGGATAGTCCAGTTAATATCGGAGGTCTGTGCCCGAAAGGCGCAACTCTTGCTGGTTTACGCAGTATCGTAAACAAAGAACAAGAACTCGTACCTCACCCACACCGCCTTATGCAACCGTTGGTTCGTAGGCCATTCTCCAATCACTGGGAACCCATTTCTTGGACAGAAGCCATTGATGAAATGGCCCGCATGATCAAGAAGACCCGTGATGAGACATACACCAACGAAGAAAACGGCGTTATCGTCAACCGTTGCGAAGGTATCGCAAGCTTTGGCGCAGCTCAGTTAAACAACGAAGAAGCATGGTTAGTACAGAAATTTAACCGTGCACTTGGTTCCGTCGTAGTCGACAATCAAACCCGTGTCTGCCACTCCTCCACAGTGTCCGGCTTAGCACCGACATTCGGAAGAGGTTCCATGACTAGCCACTGGTGCGACTTCCAGAACTCCGACGTGTTCATGACCATCGGTTCGAACAACGTGGAATGCCATCCACTATCTTCTCGTTGGGTTCATAGAGGCGTAGATAGAGGAGCTAAATGGATTGTTGTTGATCCACGCTTCACACGTACTGCTTCGCAAGCTGATATTTATTCGCCAATCAGACCAGGTACCGATATCGCTTTCTTTGGTGGAATGGTTAACTACATCCTCCAGAACAAGCTTTACCAAAAAGACTATGTCCTTAACTACACGAATGCTGCCTATTTAATTGATCCGAACTATAAGTTCGATGTTGAAAATGGCCTATTCAGTGGCTGGGATGAAGCAAGTCGACAGTATGATGCCCACACATGGCATTATCAGGTTGCCGAAATCATTCCATGGCCAGAAGAGCTTGGACAGTCCGGTGCTTGGATTCATGATCCAGGTGTACCAAAATTCGATCCACCAGCCCTAACTGTTCCTAAGAAGGACTTCACTCTGCAGGATCCACAATGCGTCATTAACATCATGGCGCGGCACTACTCTCGCTACACCATTCCAAAAGTATGCGAAATCACTGGTATGGATCCAGAAGTTCTTGAGGAAATCTACAAGACCTACGCTTCAACCGGTGCACCAGAAAAGAGCGGTAACATTCTCTACGCTCTTGGCCAGACACAGCACTCCTATGGAAGCCAGAACTGCCGTGCAATGTGCGTCATTCAGCTTCTGCTAGGTAACATAGGCGTAGCTGGCGGCGGTATTAACGCTCTGCGTGGCGAGCCAAACGTACAAGGCTCAACCGATATCGGCGCAACAATGGACGTCATGTCGGGTTATCTGACTTGGCCAATCCAGGAAACCCACCCAACCTTGGCAAAATGGCTATCTGTAGAAACCTATGCTGATGGCTACTACACCAACAAGCCAAAATTCATGGTCTCCCTGTTGAAGGAGTGGTTCGGCGATAACGCAACAGAAGAAAACGACTATTGCTACGATCTACTTCCAAAACGCAGCCTAGCTCACAATGACAGTACGATTCCTTCCTTCCACTATATGGCCGACCAGCAGGTCAAGGGCTATATGGTATTCGGTATGAATCCTTGCCATTGCCAGCCGAACGCTAAGTTCGTAAGACATGCGATGACCAACCTTGATTGGTTGATTACTTCCGACTGGTTCGAAACTGAAACAGCAAGCTTCTGGAAAGCTCCAGACATGAAGCCAGAGGAAATCAAGACCACTGTCTTCCTGCTGCCAGCTGCCCTCATTTACGAAAAGGAAGGGTCCATTAATAATTCCGGACGTTGGATCCAGTGGCGTACGAAAGCGCTTGAACCTCTAGGGCAAGCAAAGAGCGACTTTGAGATCATGACACGTCTGTTCCATAGACTGCAACATCTCTATAGAACTGAGGGCGGTGTCAATCCGGATCAGATCACCAAGGTCAATTGGAACTACCGCAATCCTGACGGTCAGCTTGACGTCAAGGCCTGCTGTCATGCCCTTAATGGTTACAACACCAAGACTGGCAAACTTGTTAACGCTTTCTCAGAATTGAAGGCCGATGGATCTACAGCCTGCGGATGCTGGATCTTCAGTGGCTACTTCAATAACGAAGAACTCAAGTGGCAACCTCTGGAACAACCAACAGCTAGAAGATCTCTTGTTGATCCTTCTGGACTTGGTCTGTATTCCAACTGGTCATTCTGTTGGCCAGCCAATCGTAGAGTGCTGTATAACCGTGCGTCCTGCGATATGCAGGGCAAGCCATGGAACGAAAACAGAATGCTTGTTTCTTGGAACGGTTCCAAGTGGGTTAATAACGACGTTCCAGACTTTGTTATTGCAGGTCCTGGTCCAAATGGCACTACCGTGCCAATTCCACCAAACAACAAGGCCTTCATGATGACTTGGGAACAGAATGCACGTCTATTCTCTTATCCAATGAAGGACGGTCCTCTTCCAGAGTTCTACGAACCTTGGGAATCTCCGACTACCAATGGATTGAATGGACGTCAGAGCTCTCCAATGGTCATGTTCACACAATTCCCAGATGTGATACACAACACTCCGGACAAATATCCAATTGTTGCGACGAGCTACTCTGTAGTGGAAATGTGGCAGTCAGGCACTCAGACCAGAAGTATTCCTTGGTTGGTTGAAATCATGCCGCAGCCATTCGTGGAAATTTCCGAAGAGCTTGCTAGCGAAAAAGGCATCAGAAATGGCGACAAGATCCGTGTGTGGAACGAACGCGGCTCAATCGAGGCCTACGCGATGGTCACCATCAGATTCAAACCACTTATGATTAACGGCAAGCTTACTCACACCATTGGTCTAATCCACCACTGGAGCTGGGCAGGAGCCTACGCAACTGGAGATACGATGAACGACCTTACCCCGAACGTAGGTGATCCGAACTCGTTCATTCCAGAATACAAGGCCTTCCTTGTCAATGTGGCTAAAGCCTAGCAACGGGAGTGCATAACATGTCTAAATACACTGATAAAGAAATGGCCATGCTGTACGACGATACCAAGTGCACAGCATGTAAAGCCTGCCAGGTAGCGTGCAAGCAGTGGAACGTACTGTATTCACCACTTGGCCTGAATGAAGATCCTTTTACCGGCAGCTATCAATCTCCTATGGATTTGGGTCCAAGCACTAGCCTTGTTATCCAGTTCCAAGAGAAGAAGAGCGACAATAAGTTCCGTCCAGTCGAATGGGCATTTGGAAGAAGATCTTGCTTCCACTGCACTGATGCTGGTTGCGTAACAGTTTGCCCAACTGGCGCTCTAAGCTATGCGGAAAATGGCGTTGTACAAGTCAAGCCTGAAAAGTGCATCGGTTGCAATTATTGCAACATGGCTTGCCCATTTGACGTACCACGCTATTGGGGTCCAGAACGCAAGATCGATAAATGCACCATGTGCTATGACAGGCTAGAAAACGGCAGAAAACCCGCTTGTGTAACTACCTGCCAGCCAGAAGCATTGCACTTCGGTCCTCGCGAAGAAATGATCAAGCTTGGTAAAGAACGTGTTGCCATCATGAAGGAAAAAGGCTACGACAAGTGCGAACTTTATGGCGAAAACGAGATGAGTGGCTTGCATATCCTTCAAGTTTGCAAGTATGGCCATGAAGCTTCTGGACTTCCAACCGATCCTTCTATGAACGTCTTTGCGCCACTGGCCAAATGGACTCGTCCACTTGCTGGATTGGCAACTGCTGCGACAGTCATTGGTCTAGGCATCTCCTACTTTATGAACCTTGGTTACAAGAGGAAACCAGAAACGTTAGCTGAGGCCAAGGAATCTTGGACTCCTGCTCAGCGTAAGACTGCATCTCAACTTGTAGCTGCGGCAGAGAAGAAGCTCGCTAAGAAAGAACGGGCTGAAGACAGCACCAACTAGGAGTCATCATGATTCATAAATATATTAAGCGTCATTCTGCACTGACGAGGTTCACTCACGACATGGTTGCTGTTACTTGCATCCTGCTCGCGATTACGGGACTTTTCACCTTTATCCCTTCCCTTAATAACTGGGCTGGTGCAGATGTTACGATTGGTATGAGATGGGCTCATAGGCTTATTGCTATTCCGTTCATTCTGATACCAATTCTTGCCATTCTTATTTCACCAAAAGGATTTGTCCATCTGTTCAAAGTAGACATTTTCGAAAAGTGGGATAAGGACGACTATCTGTTCATGAAGCTGTTCCCAATGTATCTTTTCTTCCCAAGCAAAGTGCATATGCCACCGCAAAGGGAAGTCAAGAGCGGACAGCGTCTAGCTGACGGTATCCTATTATTTGCCGCCGTCTTTATGGCAATCTCTGGATGCTTCCTGTGGTTGAACACTGGACTTCTTCCAGGCGGTCAATGGATGATCAACTTTAGCCAGGGCACAATGATATTCTGGAAGTGGTGCCATGACATTTGCTTCGTTGTCATCATCGTTTTCGGTCTTGCTCACGCTTATCTTGGCGCTGGCATCTTCGAACCGTACGAAGGCACTGGCAACTTGATGTTCGGCAATGGATATTGCACTGAGTCCAACGCCGTCTATCACTGGGGCTACTGGGCTGATGTCCAACTGACATTAGGCAACAATGTTGTTGAAGTCACGGACGGTCAACCAGCCAAGAAGGCACCTGCTCCAAAACAGGCCTAAAGTCTAAATAACTAGAACGCCCTGCTTTTGCAGGGCGTTTTCGTTATGGAAAAAATTAAGAATTTTGGCGACTTTAATTTCTCTATGCCTACTCTTGGAATAAGTTTAGATTTTGCTGGATATAGCCATCCCATTTTCCAAAGCCTACATTGCGGGCTGTTTGCCATAAAGGCTCAAATACATTTTCATAGAATTCCAAAAGTTCCTTTTCTTTCAGTTCAGCAATTTGCTCCGCTGGTTTTCGAATAGTTAAGTAGTCTTCCAGAATTTTGGGAGGAGTTTGCCCCGAATTCAAACATTTTTGAATGGCGCTTTGCTGAGTCCTTGCAAAACTTGGCAAGTAGTCCTTCAAATCAGGTAACTTATTACTTTTGCTCGAGTTTATTGAAGAGTCGGCTGGAATCAAATTCCAAAGGAGATTATGAGAGACGAAGCTCCAAGGAATAAAGTGGTCTAAATCAAAATCACCGACGCCTAAAATCTTATCCGTATAAATGCATCTGACTTCAAGGCCGCTTTTAATGAGACTGTTCCAATATTTCTTCTGGTCGTCCATTGGAAGTCTTTCCATTGGTTTCTGTAGCTTTTCCAGAACATTCGGAACATTTGGGTTCCTCTGCTGGACAAACTTTGCTAAATACCAGTAGGCAAATGCAGTCAATATTGGATAGTTGACAATCAGATACTCCTTCCATATAGGATTGATCTCGATAACAGCGCTTTCTCCTTTTCCTATGACCCTATAGGGATTTCCATATTGAAAACTTGACGCGAAATCCATTCCTTTCTTTTCATCATTTCCAATCGACTTGAACCAAGGAGACAAAAAACGATGAGGTACATAGCGCAGTAAGTAATTGACTAAATTCTTTGTCTCCGAATCCCTTTTTAATAAGTCAGAAACATAGGTTCCTATGTCATTTTGACTATGGAAAATCAGTTGAAGATCTTTATTTAGCTTCTTGACCGAGTCATGAAGTTGGTCTTTCCAGCCTAATTCAAGATGAAAGAAATTAACTGGGTACCACGCATTTGCCACCATGCTTATAGCAATTTGCCGAGCTTCAATACGGTCTCCCCTTTCTCTAACCAAAATGTCCAATAAACCGATAAACCAATAGAACTTATAGGACATGGTTACGTTATTAAAAGCCTGTCCAAGTTTATCGATGGAAAGATTTTGATCCTGAGGAAGAGGAAAGTTTTGTACTGAATCAGAAAATTTCGCTCTCTAAAAAGAAAACTAAGTTTTATTAGTTATTTTATCTATCCCTATATTTTTACCTTACGCTCAGATACTAAGTCGGTCAATCTTCAAAACAGCAGATGCCAAAACCATTCTAGATTTTGGCATCTTTAATGAGTCAATATTCGGTTTTATGATCTCTTAATTACAAGCCGCTCAGCTGTCTTTCCAAATAAATGATAGCCTGAGCCACCTTCGGCAAGTAGATCTAATGTAGCATCCGGCTCAGTTACGATCAGCCCACCCATCACACTTACATTTCTTCTAAAAAATGCGTCCGGCAACATGCTGGCGGTTGGACCAGCAATGACTATTATGGCATCTTTCTTTGCCATCTCTAACAATGGCGTAATTGTATGGTTGAAGATAGTCACGCCAGTAATAACTAGCAAATCGGCTTCAGGTACGTATTGCGGAGCCGCTTCGGCAGGCGCATAGTGCTTAAGCTCCTCGCCTTTCAAAGTCCCTTTGACCATTTCTAGAACGGTAAAGTCAGCTTTTTCTTGGAGTAGCCTCTTTAGCATTGGAACAAGTGCTCCAATTACCACTGTCTTTTTACCAGGTGGTGGGATTTGAACCGCATCGAAAGCATTGACACCAGGTTCAAAATCGTAGCCTTCATGGCCAAACTTTTTCCAGTAATAATTTGATAATGCGTTAATAGCGCAAATTCCAAGCATTCTTCTTAATGGATGAGGACTTGCTAATTCTTCTAAGTAATATTCGACAGGAACTCCGGTTAACCTACCCGACTTTGGCATGGCCGCAGCCGAAGAGGGACAGCAAACGGCTTCTGGGATTTCTTTTAAGGGCGTAAAGCAAAGTCCAGCAGTTCCGCAGGAAAGCTTTAGGCCAGAAAAGAATAGTCCAAGAACCGCCCTATCCACAGTTATTGAATCCAGTTCCAATCCAAAAGAATTTTTTAGTTTGTCGATAGTTTCCTGAAGTACAGGATCAATTTGTAGTCTTTCTGTCATTGGCAAAAATAAATACGAGCATAGTTTTACCAGGCTACCGGCCTAGCAGGTACCTGGTGTTTTAAGGATTGCTTATTCTAGAGTTACAAAGACCAAATTCACTTAAAACCCTTCTTTTAAGTAACTTTAAAGAGGTAGCTAAAAACTCGGGATTTCTTAGGAAGCTAAACCATTAAAACATTTAGCGGCTATTCTTTGTCCAGAAATCTGGAGCCGCCTCCGTATGTAGAACTTGGAAGCCACAGCTACGCACTGGATTTTCGCGGAAGAATTTCCGAGCCACCCGCATCACTTCATTGATATCCCAAGCTATGAGATCAAAATAGCTCCAAACTGCTCCTGTAGCAATACTTATTGGCATAAAGGAGTTAAGTGCGCATTTTTCATCTAATAAGCGCTGGAGCTTTTGAACATAAGCGGTGTTTTTCGCATCAGCCAAACCTCCTTTCATCGGAGGCGTAAAAAAGATAGTGCCAGGGACAGCTCCACAGGCAAAAAGGTCGTTGGCAATATCGTTTTTACCGGTAGCATACTCGATGATTAGGTCAGGGAAAGACGTAAAGCCCTCCATAATTTCATGCCGTGGTCCCTCTGAATCTGGTGCGTTTTGCAATACTGGATTAATAGACATATTGAAAGGCACATCGTTCTCTGTATAAGCTAACACTTTCTCGTTTAAATCAAAACCTTTCCTCTTCAAAAATTCCGCAAGTTTTGTCAAAGGTACTGGAGCACTTTTTCTCGGCACTTTCAAAACATCAGGCTTGCCGAAGTTTTTCATTCGGGGCAATTCTCCAATAGCATTATTAATGAAACCCTCTGCTAGTTTTACGTAAAGCCCCTTTGGCATTGAGCTTTTCACTACCTTAGGGCAATAGGCAGATAATTTGTACCCTTTCTTAGTCTTGCCTAACCAAACAAGCCAATCATCACTATCTAGATTTAAACCGTACACCTGAAGGCTCATATAGCCTATTTGTGGCTCTCCAATAGTTATTACCCAGTTTTGCTTTATGGACTGCGGCGTCACGGCAATAAGAGCACATTGTTTAAAAAAATTGCTCCATTGGCCCATTGGGCTAAAAACCAACCCACTTTTTCCATTTTCACTTCCGGATGCCAATCTTAATCCTGGTTCATCCATTGCTATTTCAAACTTGTCCCTCGAGAGGGCTAATGCTTCAGCATTCTTTTCATAGGATGGGATTGGACCTTCGAGCAAGTTATGAACTTTATATTCATCTTCCTCAAAAGCTTTCCACGCCTTATTTACTCTTGCTCTATAAGGTTCTGTGAAGGTAGGAGAAGTTAATTTTTTTCTGCAGAGGGATAAAATATCTCCTATCAAATGATCTACAGGCCCACCAATTTTAAATGCCTTATTAAAATAGTCCAGAGCCAATCCATACTGTTCCAAGCCTAAATATGCCATGGCTAATGCGTGAAGAGCTCCAGAAAACTTAGAGAAAACTTTCTCATGTGTATGCCATAGGTGAACGACCTTCTCATAGTTGAGTCGGTCTTTCCAACCATGGGCTGAGGAAATGTAGGCTGACATTAGCATCAATGCAGGCTCAGGATGTTTTAAAAGCTCAGAATTTTCTTCGAGAGCTTCAATTACTTTTGGATATTCTTGATGGATAAACCAAATTTTGCATTGCTCAAAGAGGCTCATAATTACCTGTAAAATTACGATATAACATCCAAC
>JAJPXW010000214.1 GCA_021205255.1 Burkholderiales bacterium | reverse complement strand
AATCTGGGGTCTTTCTTCATGATTTTGTTCTCCTCAGAATGCGATTATCACCCACGAAGGGAAATAAGGAGCTATTTTTTTCTTGAATTGATTTAAAATTTCTTGTCCTAGAAAACCCAACCCAGGAAATAAGAAAATGCGATTTTTTGTCCTGTTACTTGCCCTTCTACTGGGCGTAGGCTTTGTATTCGTGAATTGGGGCGCAATCACCACCCCAGTGGATGTGGATTTGATGTTGGCTACCGCTAAGGCACCTCTTGGAGTAATCATCATTGCGTGGTTCGGTGTTCTCTTTGTTATCGTTGCGTACGGCATGTTGGTACAGCAAGCGACAGCTTTGGGCACAGCCCGCAATTTGACGAAAGCTTTGGAAGAACAGAAGAGACTAGCAAGTAGCGCTGAAGATTCTCGCCTAAACGATGTCAAGTCGTCTTTTGAAAGCAAGTGGAAGCAGATTGCTGATCAAGAAAAACAGCTTCTCCAAGACACAGATGCTAAGATTAAAGACAAGCATACTGAATTGCTCGGCAACTTCAAGGATATCCTTGCCAAGACCGAACAGAGCAACCAGGAATTAGCCAAGAGCGTTTCTGCGGCTCTCGATACGATGGATGACAAGATCTCCAAAGTTCTCATTGCCGCTCAGGCTAAGGTTGACCAGGCAATAGCCAACCAGAAAGCTGATCAGAAATCCTAATTCAAATTTAATCTAAACGCCTGTAAAGCCTGCTTTTTGCAGGCTTTCAGCGTCTATAGAGCCATTATTTGGCTTTTTCTACATATTGCTTAACTCTCTCGACTTCCTCTTTGGCTCCAAGGAATACCGCGACTCTTTGATGGAGTTTTTCCGGCTGCAGGTCGAGAATTCTTTGCGTACCGTTAGTGGCTTGCGCTCCGGCTTGTTCACTTAGAAAAGCCATGGGGTTTGCCTCGTAAAGAAGACGGAGTTTTCCCGGTCTTTCCGGCTGGCGATTATCCCAGGGATACATAAAGATGCCACCTCTAGTAAGCACTCTATGGACTTCCGCTACCATGGCGGCTACCCAGCGCATGTTGTAATTCTTGCCTATCGGACCATCGGCGCCTTTTAAGAGGTCTCTTACATAGTTTCTGACGGGAGTCGCCCAATGCCTTAGATTCGACATGTTGATGGCAAATTCAGCAGTCGAAACAGGAACACTGACTTTTTCGTTAGTCAATAAGTATTGTCCTGTGGCTGGATTAAAGGTAAACATCACAACGCCTTTTCCTACCGAGAAGGTCATGATGGTTTGCGGAGAGTACATCACATAGCCAGCCGCTACTTGCTCACGACCCGGAATTAGAAAGCTCTCGTCAGTGATCTCGCCTTCCGGCGCCTTGCTAATTGAAAAAATAGTCCCAATCGGCGCATTAATGTCTATATTGCTCGAACCGTCTAATGGATCAAAGGCAATAAGGTACTTGCCTCTTGGATACTCCTTGGAAACTGGTAGGGCATGATCCATTTCTTCACTGGCCATGCCTGCTAGGGATCCGGTCCATTGAACGCCTTTGACGAATATTTCGTTTGAGAGGACATCAAGTTTCTTTTGGTCTTCGCCTTGGACATTTTCTGTCCCGGCGAGCCCCAGTACTCCACCAAGTGCACCGAGGGTGACTTTCTCCCTTATTTCCTTACTAAGGTTTGCCACTGCATCCAATAGGCGGCTCAATTGATGGTCTATAAGTCCCTTTTGTTTTAATTCAAAAAGGTATTGATTAAGCGTGACTGGCACGGCGACCTCCGTCATACAGGTTCATATAAAGCTTTATCCACGATTTCACGTAAATCGTTGGAAAGATTGTTTTGGGCGCTTACATAGCTCAGTGCCTTATACATCATTGAAGCTAAGTTTGGTTCATAGCGTCTCCAATTTTCCAAGGCACGTCCAAGCCTAGCGGCTACTTGAGGATTGAACTTATCAATTTCCAAAACGGTATCTATCCACAGCTGATATCCTGTGCCATCCAAAGTGTGGAATTCAGGGCCACCGTTTTGGAAGAAAGTCCTAAGTAATGAAAAGACATTATTAGGGTTTTTGATGTCAAAGGCTTGGTTGAACATCATCTGCCTCATTTTTTCGACAGTAGGAATATCGCCTTTTGACGGTCTTGCAAGGGCGTAGATCTGTAGGACCTTATTGAAAAGCAACGGTTCATTGGACCAGGCGCGCACAGCTGTTTGAATCAGTTCCCTACCAATTGGAGTGCCTGATAGCGCAATTGTTCTTAGACCACTTAGCTTATCGGTGAGATTATTTCCCTTATCGAAAAGCGTACGGGCTTGCTGGACGGCTTTTACGTTACCGGAAGCCACTAGGTACTCAAGCATTAAATGTCTAAGTGCACGTTTTCCAGCAAGCTCCGGAGTGCATTTGTATGGGCCTATGGTCTCGCAGAGCTTCATCCATTTTTCAAGAGTGCTAGTCAGTCTCTGGCCAATTTTCTTTTGCATTAGAGCCAGAGCCGACCTTATCAATTCAGGTTCAACAATGATGCTCTGTTCAGCCACTGCCGTTTCGCTCGGCAATTTGAGCACTTCTGCCCGATAGGCAGGAGATAAGCTGTCGTCCTCTAGGATCTCCTGGAAAGTCGTCAAGTAGGAAGTCATAGGAGACAAATTGCTATCGTTTTTCTGAGTACGCATTTCATTCATGAGCGTATCGACAGCAATTAAGGACAATTTTTCGAAAGCAATTGCTCGGTTAAATAAGTCCGAATCGTTCTTTGCCAGGAAAATCAATTGATCCCTGGAGTAATCGATATCAAAGATGACAGGCGCAGAAAATCCACGGCCAACGGAAAGAGTGGGTTGCCGAATAATATTAGTAAACGTCCAACTTTGCTCTTCCTGAGTCAAGCGCAGGACACGTGTAGTACCTTGTGGCTCAGTTTCATCGACTAGCTGCAAAGGAACATCCTTACCCTTGTCGTCCAATATGCCTATGGCTAATGGGATAAGCATCGGTTTTGGCTTTGGCTGGCCAGGGAATGTTCTAAGCACTTGCCTAGCTCTTACCGTGAGTTCGTTTCTTTGTTCATTCCATTCAGTCTTAATAGAAACGCGAGGTGTACCAGCCTGGGAGTACCACAGAGCAAATTGACTAAGGTCGGCATTGTTAGCATCTGCCATGGCGTTAAGAAAATCATCGCAAGTTGCAGCTGATCCATCATGGCGGCGGATATATTCCTGCAGTCCTTTTTTAAATCCCTCTTCTCCAAAGAGAGTCTGGTACATCCTCACAACTTCAGCGCCTTTCTCATAGACCGTCATGGTGTAGAAATTATTGATTTCCGTATAGGATTCGGGTCTCACTGGATGGGCCATTGGACCGGCATCTTCAGGAAATTGGAATGCTTTTAGAGCCCTGACGTTCTTTAGTCTCTGGACAACCTTGGCTGATTCCGTCGCTAGCTGGTCACCTGAAAATTCCTGTTCGCGGAAAACTGTCAATCCTTCTTTTAAGGACAGCTGGAACCAATCACGGCAAGTGACACGGTCTCCGGTCCAGTTGTGGAAATACTCATGGCCAATAGTGGCCTGTATCTGCGTAAAATCGGTATCGGTCGCCACATTCTCGTCGGCTAGGACGCATCTGGAATTAAATATATTCAAGCCCTTGTTTTCCATAGCTCCCATGTTGAAGTCATCAGTGGCTACGATCATGAAGCGATCTAGGTCGAGTTCTAGACCATATTTCTTCTCATCCCATTTAATAGCCTTCTTGAGGCTTTCCATAGCGTGGGCAGTCTTATTGTCGTTACCTGGCTCAACCCAAACCTGTAAAAGAGCTTGGCGCTTATCGGCCAGAGTAATGGATTCTTCATTGGCTACGAAGTCTCCAGCGACTAAGGCAAATAGATAGGACGGCTTTAAAAACGGATCCTCCCATTTTGCATATCTCCTGCCATCCGGCAGTTCGCCTTCTTCTATTAGGTTGCCGTTGGAGAGGAGTACCTTGCAATCTTTAGGGGCGTGCAATTCGACTGAATACTTGGAGAGGACATCAGGCCGGTCTGGAAAATAAGTGATCCTGCGAAAACCCTCGGCTTCGCACTGCGTAATGAAGTTGCCCTTGGACATATAAAGGCCGGACAACTGTAAGTTTTCCTGCGGATTAATCGTAGTGACTATCTCAATCTCAGTTGGCTTGGCAATGCTACGAAAAACTAATCTGCCAGGGAACATGTCGTACTGGTCGGATAGGGCGGGTTCGCCATTAATACGGATGGAATCTATTCTTAAATTCTCACCGTTAAGCTCTAGTGCATCGGAGCGGCGGCCCGGCCTAGGCGTGATCTTTAGAGTGGAAGTCACTCTAGTCTTAGTAGGAATCAAGTCAAACACCAGGTTGACTGAATCAATGTTATGGCTTGGAGGGGTGTAGTCCTTTCGGTAAATTACAGTTGAATTGGCTGCCATTATTTCCTCGTTGAATGAACTAGTTATTGTAAGTGCAACACCGGGGAAGAACTTCGCAATTCCTAACGGCTATTAGTGAAGAGAATCTATAGGTTAAACAGCGGTTTTGGTACTTGATTCGGGCAGATTAGGCGTTCTTCAGAAACATAAGGAAACTTTTAGGCTGTGAGGCAATTTTGCTAGGGCTAAACTTTTTGAATTTACTAAAGAGACTAAGAAGGGAAAGTCAAATGTGCACAACCGTTATAGTTGGCGAAAAAGCCAGTTCGGATGGTTCATTTTTGCTGGCCAGGAGTGCTGACAGCTCAGCTTTAAAAGCCCAGCATTTTAAGATTCATCCAGCCAAGGACTATCCAAGTGGCGCAATGTACCGCACTAAGGATTTCAATGGCGCGACAAATTTCACATATCCGCAACCAGCACATGCCATGCGCTATACCACTGTGCCAAATTGGTATACGCAACTGCATGGAGCCGTCGGCTTCAATGAAGTTGGTCTAGGTATCACGGGTACTGAATCAATTTATGCACGTGACGATGCGCTTGCTTTAGACCCTTACAACACTGAAAGTGGAATTACCGAAGACGATATCCTTGACGTCCTGTTGCCACGTTGCAAGACTGCTAAGGAAGCCGTGGAGCTACTTGGCAAAATTATTGAAACCCAAGGCGCTGGAGAAGGTTTCGGAGTTGGTTTTGCCGATGCAAAGGAAGTCTGGTACTTGGAAACTGGCACGGGTCATCAATGGATGGCTCAGAGAACTCCTTCCGAAGTCTATTTTGCTTCCGGCAACCAGGGACGCTTGCGCTTTTTCAGTCCAGATGACAAGCAAAACCTTAGCTCTCCAAACTTGGTAGAGTGGGCCGAGAAAAATGGTTTCTACGATCCAAAGAAAGGCAAGTTCGATTTTGCCGATGCTTACACGCGTCATGACGCTCGCGACTACGACTACAACATTCCACGTGTATGGCAAATCCAGAAGATGCTGAATCCAAAACTGGATCAGAAAGTCGAAGACGGTAGAAATTTTGACGTATATCTGAAGCCTGAAAACCCAATTGGCATCCAAGAGCTCAAGGATGTCATGCGCGATCACTTCAACGAGACTGAGCATGACCCGTATACCTTTGGTTTGAACGGGAAAGAGCCATGGCGTCCAGTCAGTGTGTTCCGTACCTATGAAGCCCACGTGTTGCAAGTTCGTCCATTTATGCCACCAGCTGTCGGCAATGTTATTTACCTAGCATTCGGCATGGCCGATCTCTCTTGCTTCATGCCTTTCTATATGGGACTTGAAAGTGTGCCCCCACAGTATACGGAAGGTACTGATAAAGCCGATGATGTTTCTGTCTACTGGAAGTTCCGCAAGTTGCAGACATTGGCTATGACCGACTACCCGACATTGGCACCGATTGTGAAGAAAGCATTTGCCGAACGGGAAACAAAAGTCGGTGAAGAGCAGGCAGAGTTCGAAAAGAAGTACATTGAACTCGCTAAGACTGATAAGGAAGCTGCTAATAAGTTCCTACAGACATTTAATCTTGGTGTGCTAGCCGATACGGAAAAACTTGTTGACCAATTGACTAACGAGCTCTTTACTAAGTTGACGGCAAAGATTGAAAAAGAAAACTTCTTCGCCAATCGTAAAGCTCTAGATTAATCGATTAGTTTTAGTCAAATTCATTATTAAACGGAGCCACAAGTGGCTCCGTTTGACGTTAGTGAAGTACAACTGCTAGGACAAGTCCCAAATGCGCCAATTATTTGCGTAGGACGTACCTAATCAAAAAGCTCCCGAAGGAGCTTTTATTGAAACTGGTTTATTTATTGAGCTGCCGGTGCCGGAGCTGGAGCTGCCGGAGCTGGAGCTGCAGCAGGTTGAGCTGCTGGAGCGGCTGCTGGTTTTGCTGCCGGTGCGGCTGCTTTAGGAGCAGGAGCAGGAGCGGCCCAGGCGTCAGCTAGTGGAGGATAAGTGCCGTGCTCTTTGATATAGGCATCAATGACTTTGTAGTCGTGACCAGCTGTCTTGTGGCATTGGACACAGTTTGTATCTGGCTTATTAATGAAGCCTTGGTGAGCTTTGGCAACAAACGGCTTCTTGGGGTTATACATATCTGCTAGGTCATGACAGCCACGGCAGGTGCTGAAACCCGCTCCAAGCATGAAGTCAACCACGTGCTTTTGAGGCTCGGCTCTGCGTTCCATCCATTTTTCAGGAGTGGAATATGTGCCTATGATTTGACCCCATAAGGACACCATTCCAGATTTTGTCTTATGGACAAGCAATTCGGCATATTTAGCTGGAGTTAGTTCTTTGGAGCTTTCGTGCAGAAGGTGGCAGTCGGAGCATCCAGCCGTCACGCCAGATGGAGTTCTTGCGTGCATGCCTTGCTTCCATGCGAAGGTTGAGCCATCCATGGTGTGGCAGAAGGTAGAGCAGAATTCGGTAGTTCCAAATGTTTGGACAATTGAAACTGTTCCAGCGGAGAGGGCAATTCCAACAATTAGGCCGAGTACGAGGATCCAAAAGAAACTCCACTTCGTCAGGTTCGCCATTGTTTTTCCCCTTGAGAAAATTAATGTGTTATGAATTCAATTAGTTACGCCATGTGGACTAATGACATAACCGTTTTTTGTTTGTTTTGTTAAAACTATCTGAAAATTTTATTTAAGAACTGATTGATTTGGGCACAAAAAGGCATATCCATTGGGGTAAATTCTACAACTTACCTACTATTTGGTAATCCCAATAAGGCTAATAGATTTTACCAATCTCGCTTTCATTGATTAAGTCATCAGGGCAATGACTATGTTTTGCTCTTCGGTAATTAGGTGGGCCATATCACCGATTTGCAGATTATGAGGTCCTTTCACAAAACCGACTACATTAATTCCATTGGCTAGTCGCAACGTCACCTCACCGCCATGTTTTTTCTGTGGAATTCTTGCTACTTGTCCCGTCAGGGCAGGACCGGTATATCCCTGTGGAAGACCGGGCAGCACTTGCGCAGCAGTCGCTTTAAATAAAGCAAGTACTGGTTCATTGATCTCAAGCCCAAGTAATTGCTGACTTTCTTTAGAAATGCTTGACCTCAAATAGTTATCCTCTCCGACCTTTAGCAAGATTTTGACTTTCGAGAGGCCTCCATGCATTTCAATGATGACTGCCGGAATGATGTTGCGAATACTCATTCTTAAAGTGCTAGAAGTCAAGGCTGCCATTTTCGGCGTCTGACCTGAACTAGCATCGTTAAGAATCTGAGTTCTGACTTTATTAAGAGCAGCTGCCGCTTCCAAAACGGCCTTACCCGCTTCAGTGATCTTAGCGCCTCCACCGGAAGCGCCTCCTACTACCTTTTCGACTAGAGGAGTACCGGCGAGGTTGCTTAAAGTCTCTATAGCCTGCCATGCGGCTTTGTAGCTAACCCCAGCTGAACGCGCCGCTTTGGAAATACTTCCAAGCTGGTCAATTCTCTGAAGTATGTCTATTCGCTTATCTACGGTGTCCTGCCCTAGTGCGCTCGATATATTTATTGACATATCCAATTCGTAGTAGAGTCTTGTCACAATCTCGTTATTCTAGTATAGAATAGCGTAGCTCTTGATTAATAAGTATCCCTGGAGATATATTTTTATGAAAAATACAATTAAGTTTAGCCTTGTAGGATCTTTGCTTTTAGCCACTTTTGCAGCGCAGGCAGCAGAGATTAATGTAGCAGTTGCCGCTAACTTCACGGCTCCAAGGAAAGAGAGAGCCGCTATGTATGAAAAGGCTCCCGGAGACCAGATTCTTGCTTCCTATGGCGCAACGGGTCAATTTTACGCTCAGATAAAGAACGGGGCACCTTATCAAGTGCTTTTCGCAGCCGATGCTAAGACTCCAGCAAAAATTGAGGAGGAAGGCCTTGGCGTGAAAGGAACTGCCAAGCCATACGCATTTGGCAAGCTCGTTCTATGGAGCGTGACGCCGAATTTCGTAAAAGACAATAAGGAATTTATTCTTAGTCCAGAAGTAAAGAAGATCGCAGTAGCAGACCCCAAGCTGGCTCCTTACGGTGAAGCCGCTTACGAAACAATGACTTCGTGGGGAGAACTCGATAAGGCTAAAGCGAAGTTCGTCACTGGCGACAATATTGGCAAGACCTATCAGTTTGCTAAGACAGGCAATGCGCAAGTTGGATTTGTCGCACTTGCCCAGGTATGGAAGGATGGCAAGTACACTGAAGGATCTGGATGGATTATTCCAGCCGATCTCTATAAGCCAATTAGGCAGGATTCAGTAGTACTTAATCCTGGTAAAGATAACAAGGCGGTTGCCGACTTTATGAACTATATGGCAACTAGCCCAGAAGTGAGGAAGTTAATTGAGTCCTATGGATACGGACTAGAGTAAGAATTGCAAGACTAGGGTAGGCTCGGCATGTTTACAGCAGACGAACTGGAGTGCGTATGGTTGACACTGGAGCTTGCTAGCATTACGACAGTGTTTTTGATATTGGTTGCCACACCTCTTTCGTGGTGGCTTGCCAGGACAAAGTCGAAATTGCGGGCGCCGGTCAGTTCTATCGTAACTCTACCACTCGTGTTGCCGCCAAGCGTGCTGGGTTTCTACATGCTAGTCGCATTAGGACCGAATGGGCCTTTGGGGAAACTAACAGAAGCCATGGGGCTAGGGCTTCTGACTTTTACATTTCCGGGACTTGTAATAGGTAGCATCGTTTATTCAATGCCGTTTGCTGTGCAGCCACTCCAGGGGGCAT
>JAJPXW010000125.1 GCA_021205255.1 Burkholderiales bacterium | reverse complement strand
TTACTCTTTCAACATGGGCTTCCGATTTATCGATCTTATTAATTGCGACCACCAATGGCACATTGCCTGCCTTCGCATGGGCAATAGCCTCCTTGGTCTGAGGCATAACGCCATCATCGGCCGCGACCACCAAAATTACGATATCCGTTGCTTGGGCTCCACGGGCACGCATTGCTGTAAACGCTTCGTGACCCGGAGTATCAAGGAAAGTAATAATGCCTCTTGGTGTTTCCACATGATAGGCACCAATGTGCTGAGTAATACCACCGGCCTCACCCGCTGCAACTTTGGATCGACGAATATAGTCGAGCAAAGATGTCTTTCCATGGTCAACGTGGCCCATGATCGTAACAACTGGTGGACGTGGTTCTTTTTCCAGGTTCTCTTGGGCTTGTGCCGATTCTGTAAGGAAGGCTTCCGGATCGTCAATTTTTGCCGCATGTGGGCGATGCCCCATTTCATCGGCCACAATCATAGCTGTATCCTGATCGAGCATTTGGTTAATAGTAACCATTTGACCAAGCTTCATCAGTTGTTTAATGACTTCGGTCGCCTTTACGCTCATCTTACGGGCCAGGTCAGCTACTGTGATAGTTTCAGGAATCACAACGTCACGGACCACAGGTTCCTGGACTGAAGCTTGATGATGTTTTTGAGTCTGAGCTGGTTTGCGTCTCTGGCGTCTATCAGTCTTCCAGCCGGATCCATCATCCTCAGCAGGAATTCCACCTTTAGTCTTAATAGCTCTTCTGTGTTGATTTTCTTCTCCCCAATCCGAATTAGACCTTCTACCATCGTTGCGGGAAGCTTTATTTTCTTTCTTTGGAGCTGGTTTTGGTGGATGCTTCTTCTGAACTTCAGGCTGAACTTCCTTCTTAGGTTGTTCTATTTTCTTGGCTGTGAGAACTCGCTTAGGGGCAGCGATCATTTCGCTAATTGCCCTAGCTTCGGCTTCAGCTCTCTTACGAGCGGCCTCTCTTTCAGCTTCCGAACGTACAGGAACTTGCGGAGCAGGAGCAGGGTTGCTGTAAGGCTGAGGGCGAATCTGTGGGCGAGGCTGAGGGCGCGACTGGGTTTGAGCTTGGGCTGCTTGTGCTTGTGCCTGTGCATGCGCTTGTTGATTTGCCTTGCGATTTCTATGCGCTTCTTTTTCTCTTTCACGGCGCTGTTGCATCTCATGCTTTAGTCTGACTGCCGTCTGAGCTCTGCGGAGATCTTCAGCTGCCTGCTTTTCTCTTGCTAGTTTTTCTTCAGGTGTTAGCTCTGGCTTTTGTTGTCCAGCATTAGGTAGCTGACCAACTACACCCTCTCTTCTTGGAGCATTAGCCTGCGCCTGGGCCTGTGGGGAAACTGGGTTAGAAGGCTGGACTGAAGACGCGGTTGGCAGCACAGAGGCTTTTTCCTGTATTGGAGCACCTTGAGCCACTGGTTGAGAAACCTGTGTCGTTCTTTGCGCTTGTGGCTGAGTTTTCGATTGAAGAGGTTGGCTTTGCGCAGTAGCTTGCACTGGCTTTGGAGCAGCAGTTGTTGGCGTAGATTGTTTTGGCTGCTCTACAGCCTGCCTTGGTGCTAAAGGCACTTGTGGCACAGGAGTAGCTTTTGCAGTAGTAGCTGACGTAGCTTGAGACAAAGGAGCTGCTTGAGGTTGCACTGGCTGTGAAGTAGGAACAGCCTTTGCGACTTCTCTTTCTGCAGCTGGAACAGAAGGTTTTGCAACCTGAGACTGTTGAGAAACTTTAGCCGAGGCTGCAGCCTCCTCAGCACGCTTGCGACGCATTTCTGCCAAAGCCTTTTCTTTTTCAGCCTTGATCTTTGCGGCGTAGTCAGTACCTTTTTTCACCAAAACCTTCTTGGATCGAACTTCTACTTCCACATTTCGAGTTCTTCCCGAGCCGGCCGATTGAGTAATGACTTTCTTTTCCGTGCGCCTTAGAGTAATTTTCCTTTTAGCTGCATCGGCTCCACGCGAGGAGCGTAAGAATTGAAGGAATCTTTCACTATCAGCCTCACCAATCTCATCAAATGCTCTGGTTTGGGGAAGACCAGCGGACTTTAGTTCGGAAAGCAATACATCCACGGGCTTTTTAAGGCTTTCAGCTAGGTTCTGTACGGTAGTTTTAGCCATGTGTGCTCTAACCTCTTGCTATCTTTCTACGCATTCCAATGTTCGCGGGCGGCGACAATGATCTTCGCAGCTTCTTCTTGATCGATTCCAGCCATTTCCGCTAGTTCGTCAGTAGCTAAATCTGCAAGGTCATCCAGGGTCTTTACGCCACCTTTTCCAATTGCGGCGGCAATGTCGTTTGTCATTCCATCAAGACCCATGATTGCTGGATCCGTGCTCTTGAGGATTTCCTCTCTTTCTATATCTTCTGTAAGGGAAGCTGTTCTCGCTCTTTGGCGAAGCTCTTTAACGGTATCCTCATCGAATTCCTCAATTCCCAATAAATCTTCTTCTGGTAAATAGGCGACTTCTTCAACTGTTTCTATACCGTTGTCAATAAGCACTTGAGCTACATCTTCACCAATATCAAGCTTTGACATCAAGTTTTCACGAATATCGTCATGCTCTTTCTTGCGTTTTTCCTGAGCCTCTTCGATAGTGAGTACATTGATATCCCAACCAGTCAGCTCCTTTGTTAAATTGACGTTCTGACCATTAAACCCGATGGCTCTGCCTCTTTCGCTTTCAGCCACCACCACGTCCATTTTCTTTTCGTCATTATGGACAATAATTGAAGAGACCGTGGCAGGAGCAAGTGCCCAGATAACAAACTCGGCCGGTTGGTCTGACCATTTAACAATGTCTATTCTTTCGTCTCCAAGCTCTTTAGTAACTGACTGAACGCGAGAGCCCTTAACTCCAACGCAAGTTCCAATGGGATCAATTCTCTTATCCTTGACTTGCACGGCGACTTTTGCCCTGGATCCCGGCACTCTGACAACCTTCTTTATCTCCAGGAGACCTTCGTCAATTTCCGGAACTTCTATTTTTAGAAGTTCAACAAGAAATTCATTGTCAGTCCTACTAAGAATGACTTGCTGCTGACGAGCAGTCGGATCAATGGACTTGATATATGCCCTTACACGATCACCAGTGCGAAGATTGTCGTGCGGAATCATGTCTGACTTAGGAAGGCGCGCTTCCAGCCTACCAATTTCGACAATAGCATCGCCTTTATCCATCTTCCTCACTTGGCCAGTCACTACTTTCTGACCGCGGTAGATATTGAGGAATTCTTCAAGGATTTGGCTGCGTTCGGCTTCTCTTAACTTCTGAAGGATTACCTGACGGGCATCAGTAGCAAAACGGCGTCCAACTAGGTCTACGTCTTCGATTTTCTCTCTTACGTAGTCGCCAGCCTTTAAGTCGCCTTGATCGGCATAGTCCTCTTTAGCTTCCCACTCCAAGATCTGACGATCCGGTTCTTGAATGCCATCGGCATCAGGAACAACTAGCCATCTACGCCAAATCTGCTGATCGCCAGTCAAAGGATCAATCTTGACTTCGATGTCGGCGTCTTCGTCGCGGAATAATGACTTCTTCACTGCTCCTGCTACTGCGCTTTCTAGAGCTGACAGTACAATCGACTTATCTACATTCTTCTCGTTTGCCAGGAGCTCGGCAAAATCGAGCATCATCTTGTTCATTTATTTGGTACCTCTGAAGTTCAGTTCTGGCACGAGATTGGCCTTCTGTATATCTTTGAAAGGTATGCTCAGTTCCACAACTGGACCTTCTTGAGCTGGTTTTTTCGATTTGGCCCGTGCTTTTTCGGAAGGTGTGATTAGTGCTTTTCCTTCAATAAGCTGGAACTTGATAGTCGGATTATCCTCATCTCCCTCCACGGAAAGGATTTTTCCGTCCATCCTTCTTCTTCCATTTGCCGGGAAACCTTCGATATGCAGTGGGGCTACGAGTTCGAAATGAACACGTTCCCCAACGAACTTAACAAAATCGGATGGTCTACGCAATGCCCTATCGACACCTGGGGAAGCTACTTCAAGCCTTTCGTAGTTCACATTTTCTACTGCAAACAAAGCAACAAGCTGGTTTGTTACGGCTTCGCAATCATCAGTAGTAATTCCGCCTTCTTTATCGATAGTTACAAAAATCTTTCCTCGTGGAAATCTTTCGACATCCACTAATTCGAAACCTAGAGCTTCCACTGCTGGCTCGACTATCTCTTGCAAGCGTGTGTCTGTTGCCATCCTATAACCCCCATTTCTACATGCCCATAAAAAAATGGGCAGGAAGCCCATCGTCTTAAACAACTGACTGGGATCTCGCCTAAGCGACACCGGCGGATTCGATGCCCGCCTTAAATTAGCGCGGATTATACTCTAACTCCGCATTATTTTTAGCATTTTTCCACAAAATCCTAATTGAAGGACGGCAGAAAATATTTTCCTGCCCGTCCATAAACTCAATTAATAACGAAAAGGCATCTTGCCTTTAGCAATATAGTGAACCGTACTTGTCATGGGGTCAGGGATTCCTGAAGCGCCTTTTGATTTTCGCTGCCCCTTTTTGCCTTTCTATTGCTGAACCCCACTATTTCTATCGTGGAAGTTTCCTTTTCTATTGCGACTTTGAGATAGCTTCTTGCTATTAGGGAAACTGTTTTGAGCTTGTTTTTCGTTGTCTCCAGCAGGCAGGGGTTTATTTAAACTTGGATCGACTTCGTTTAGAAGAGCAGCCACGGCTTCTGGAGAAAGCTCCTCAAATTTTCCGCGAGTCAATTTCTTAGGAAGGGAAAGTGGACCGAATCGAACTCGGATTAAACTAGTAACAAAAAGGCCAACCGCTTCGAACATTCTACGAACTTCCCGATTTCGCCCTTCCGATAAAGTTACCAGGTACCATCTATTTTTCCCTTTTCCGCCGGCATCCTCAATTGAATTAAATTTGGCTAGTCCGTCATCGAGGTTCACTCCGGAAAGCAACTTTGCTTTTTTATCAGGAGTAAGGACTCCTTGCACCCTTACAGCATATTGCCTTTCGATCTGGTACCTTGGATGCATTAGGCGATTGGCTAAAGTACCGTTATTGGTAAATAACAACAAGCCTTCTGTATTGAAGTCAAGGCGTCCTACAACTATCCACCTACCATTTTTAATAGGAGGAATCTTTTGGAATACGCTAGGTCTACCTTCTGGATCGTCGGCCGATACGATTTCACCAGCTGGTTTGTGGTACATCAAAATCCTAGGCGGCTTGGAAATATCGGCCACCGAGCGTCTAATTTGTCGACCGTTTACTCTAACTACATCCTTTGGTAAAACTCTCAGACCAATGTAGGCAGGAACTCCGTTAACCGAGACTCTTCCAGACATTATTAAGTCTTCCATATCTCGGCGCGAGCCTATACCGGCGTCAGCAAGTACCTTTTGCAATTTCTGACTACCTTGCTGTGCTATTTTCTTTACCTCTACCTTGCCTTTCTTTAGAACTTCTTCTGTCAAGCTGTGCTCGGGCAAAGCTGGGATGTCATTTAAGTCTTCCGATTCATCCAGCGTAGGATTGTCAGGATCTACATCCTTATTTGAAAGTAGAGCTTCTTGATTATTTTGTTGTTTTCCAATAGGAGGCTCTTTTGATGCTTTATTGTCTTTTTTAGAATTTAATGCCATTCGTATAAATAGCCCTGCCTAAAGGCAAGGCGAATTTCCTATGTCTAATCTGCCAGCTCAGCTTTTCCGGAGCTTTTTACTTAAATTTCCATAGAATTGCGACCATGCTTCCGGGCGCAATGGAAAAAATAATCGACTGAGAGGCGAAAACGAATTCAAAACAGAGTTCGCATTTAAGCAGTAGTTCTAGAAAGATTTAGGGAACAAAGCCTATTAAATGCGACTAACGGCAAAGGATTCTAACACAGGCCGCGCCTATTCAAAGCTAAAGCCTCCCCATAAATAATGGGTGGATATTTTCACTTCCACTAGAGGGAATTAATAAAATGCTCCAATGCGGCTTTTTTGTCGGCTAATGCTTTATTTTCAGCTTCTCTCTTAACTTGGAACTCCTCTTCTGAAAGACGCCAATTGGGCTTCTCCTTATTTTTCTTCTCAAGTAAGTCCAAAAAGGCCTCATGGGCGGCCAACTCTTCTTCGTTGGCCAAAATCACTATTCCTGTATCTTCTTTATTCTGCGCTTGAGGAATATCGTCCTCAGAATCGATATCGAAAGTTTCCTGCCGTTGTTTTAGAAGCACATAGACTTGCGCAAGTAGCTTAGCGTCAAGTAGAGCGCCATGGCCGCTAGCTCGGGCGGACTTATCGATATCAAGGCGCTGGCAAAGAACATCCAGAGAATTTCTTTGTTGCGGAAACGCTTTTTTAGCCATTTCAAGAGAATCGACAATCTCGGCACAGTAATCTCTGAGATGGCCTTTATTTAGCCGCAGCAATTCCTGGTCAATAAAGTTTTCATCAAACTCGGCGTTGTGGGCTATTAACCTAGCGCCTTCTATAAATGCAAGGAAGTCATCGACAATTTCAGCAAATTTAGGCTTATCCGCAACTTTTTCGTCAGTAATGCCATGAACATCTGTTGCTTCCTCAGGTATAGGCATCTCAGGATTAATAAGAACGTGGAAAACTTTGTCATCTCCATCCTTAGTTAACGGAAGCTCAACGCAGCCTATTTCCAGTATACGGTCGCCTTCCTTGGCCTTGAACCCAGTTGTTTCAGTATCGAAGCAAATTTCTCTCATGGCTAGTTTCCAAATTATTGGAAGAGAAAGATTACACCAGCTATCGAATCCTAAGAGAAGACGAAATAGTCTTAGTTAATACCCCAATTTCCTAAAACCAATCTCAATTAACCAAGCCTCTCTATTGCTACTTTGAAATATTTAGTCCTCCCGGAGGCTCTACAGGACTTCTCTTTCTCAAACTTAGGCAAGTTAAGACATTGAGTTGATATCAATCTGCTATATAGCTAGCACGTAAAGAGGACAGGTTTAATGCTCTTTCCCCAAGGTCAGTGAGTAAAGAAATGAAGTGGCTTTATTTAGTTTTGTTATCTCTAGCTTCTGTTTCTGCCGCAGGTGCCGGTGAAATTGAAGATTTACAAGCAGCCTGCGATAAAGGCGACGTTCCAAGTTGCGCAAAGCTAGGCAATGAATATTACGCAAAATCGGCATATCAGGATGCACGCAAATATTGGGCTCTCGCATGCGATGCTCAAAACGGAGCCGCCTGCACCAATCTTGGCGTCCTATATGACAAAGGCTTAGGAGTTAGCCGGTCATTTTCCACTGCAATGACCCTTTACGAAAAAGGCTGCACACTTGGATTCAATGGCGGCTGTGCAAATTTGGCAGTTACCTATAAAAGCTCTGTGCCTATCCCAGATATCGCCGCCGTGGTGCCGCAGTTATTTGAAAAAGCCTGCGACCAGGGTCAAGGACCATCCTGTGAAGCTGTGGGCATGATCTACGCTACAGGTAGTGGAGTAACACAGTCTCCAGAACAAGCTAAAAAATACCTTCAAAAAGGATGCTCTCTTAACGATGCGGAGTCTTGTACCCAGCTAGGAGTCCTTTTCAATGGAAAAAATGGAAATCCTCTTGATCTAGGAGTTGCTCTGGAGAGTTTTGAAAAAGGCTGCCATCTTGGTCACGGAGACGCCTGCGAAAAGATCGGTCTAATGTATCTTGACGGCCAAGGCGTAAATCAATCCTATGAGACAGCAATCAAATACTTCGAACAAGCTCAGAGACTAAATAACACTGAAGCTACATTCCAGTTAGCTGAAATGTATGAGCAAGGATTAGGTGTGCAAAAGTCCATTGAAGACGCTATTAACCTCTATAAGCAAAGCTGTGGACAAAGACATGCCGAAGCCTGCTATGCGCTAGGCCTCCTCTATCAGAATGGTGAATCGACACAGCAATCCTATAGTGATGCCAAGACATACTTCCAGAAAGCATGCGACTTGCAAGACAGCAATGGATGCCTTTCTTTAGGAAATATGTACAAAGTCGGTATAGGAGGACCAATAGCTCCAGAAATGGCGAGAAGTTACTTCTTAATTTCTTGCTATGAAAATAATGGCGAAGGCTGCTATAACCTCGCATTGGCTTTTGCCAACGATACGGCTTCGACATCTAAAGCCCAAGCCCGTAACTACCTCACAAAAGGATGCGATCTGGACTATGCGCCAGCCTGCACACTTCTCGGTTCCTACCAAACCAAAGCCATCGGCGGACCGAGTTCGATTTCTGATGCTCAAACGAACTTTGAAAAGGCATGCAGATTAGGCGATGAAACAGCCTGCAAGGATATAGGCGAAGCCAATATCCACACAACGGCTTCGGCAAGTACCGCCAATAATATTTTTAATAAGGATTGCTCTGAAAATAATCCTACTGCCTGTTTTAATTTAGGAAATATCTACTTCCAAGGTCAAGGCGTCGAGAAATCAGTTCCTAAAGCGCTGGATTTCTATAAGAAGGCTTGTAGCCTTAAGCAAGGCCAAGCTTGCTACCAACTCGGCACTATTTATGAACTCGCTCTTGGCGTAGACCAGTCCTATGCACAAGCTTCCGACTACTTTAAGCAGGCTTGCACCAATAAGTATTGGTATGGTTGTTTCAAGATGGGTAGCTACTATAGCAGCGGCACGGCTGGAGAAAAGTCCGCGAAAGAATCCCAGGACAATTTTAGAAAAGCATGTAGCAATGGCGTTATTGCAGCCTGCTTTGAACTCCAAGGTCAATAAGTCCGAAAATCACTAACATAGATTAGTCAACTTAGATATCCCCCTTGTCTATGCTTGGGGGATCTTTCATGGCTAGATGTCTAGATCTACAAAGAGCAAAAGTTGCTAAGCAGTATGTCTATCCGAACGAGCTTGGCATTGGCCTCATTAGCCTCTATACCTCTCACGTCTTGTTTTGGTTAACTATTGCTAAGCTAAAGATTAATGTGCAAAAAGAGTTACTACATAACTTTACTCGTTTAACTCTTTCCTAGAGGAGCCAGCTTTTTAGGGCGATTTCGCTATGCGTAACAAAATTAGTAAGCCCGAAAGGAAAAGAAAAGAACACTTAATTTGAGATTGCTAAAGAAGCGTTCTTAAGTGTGCCAATATCATTTCAAGGGTTTCGGATAAGTCTAGTGTTTATTAATTGGTGGCTTTAATTACTTAGAAACTGAAAGGAAACTACGAAATTTAAGCCAAGCAGCCACTGGTTCCTACTAATTCGGTAACTT